>CALMBS010000376.1 GCA_937860285.1 uncultured Chloroflexota bacterium | reverse complement strand
CGCTGATGTGGACGGCCTGTCCCAGCCTGACCATGACCACGGCCAGGCCGCAGTCCTGACACAGCGGCACCCTCTCCCGGGCGGCTATGGCCGCGTTCTCCAGGATCTTCTCCAGGGTAGCCTTCCCCAGGGGGGATTCCTCGTCGGCTGCCGCCTGCCCCAGGGCGTGCCGCACGTCATCCGGCAGGAAGAGGTTGGCTTCCTTGGCCATCCGGGCCACGGCCTGGGTCACTTCGTCGGTGCGGATCTCTCTGGGTGCCATGCCGATACCTTCTACAGCGGGATATTGCCGTGCTTCTTCGGGGGCAGGTGGTCGACCTTGTTCCGCAGCATCTCCAGCGCCTTAATCAGCTTGGGCCGGGTGTCCCGGGGGTCGATCACGTCATCCAGGTAGCCCCTGGCCGCGGCTACATAGGGGTTGGCGAACTTGTCCCGGTAGTCCTGCACCAGCTCCTTCTTCCTCTCGTCGGGCTTTTCGGCCTTGGCTATCTCCCCCCGGAAGATGATGTTCACCGCGCCGTCGGGCCCCATGACGGCGATCTCGGCCGTCGGCCAGGCGTAGTTGATGTCGCCCCGCAGGCTCTTGCTGCTCATGACGACGTAGGCCCCGCCGTAGGCCTTCCGGGTGATGATGCTTATTTTGGGCACCGAGGCCTCCGCGTAGGCATAGAGGAACTTGGCTCCATGCCGGATGATGCCGCCGAATTCCTGGTCGGTCCCGGGCATGTAGCCCGGAACGTCGACGAAGGTGATGACCGGGATGTTGAAGCAGTCGCAGAACCGGACGAACCGGGCGCCCTTGTCGGAGGCGTTGATGTCGATCGAGCCCGCCAGGTACGCCGGCTGCTGGGCTACGATCCCGACGCTCTGGCCGTTGAGCCGGGCGAACCCCACGATGAGATTGTTGGCCCAGTGCTGGTGCACCTCCATGAAGTCGCCGTTGTCGAAGACCCTGGCGATGACCTCGTGCATGTTGTAGGCCTTGTTGGGCTCCACCGGGACGACCTGGTGCAGGTCGGGATCGCGGCGGTTGGGGTCGTCCCCGGTGGCTACCAGGGGCGTCTCCTCCATGTTGTTCTGGGGCAGGAAGGTCAGCAGGCGCCGGATCATCTGGAAGACCTCTTCCTCATTCTCGGCCACGAAATGGCAGTTGCCGCTGACCCGGGCGTGGACCATGGCGCCGCCCAGGTCCTCGTGAGTGACCTCCTCTCCGCTTACCGTCTTGACCACGTCAGGCCCGGTGATGTACATCTGGGCCGTGCCCTTGACCATGAAGATGAAGTCGGTGATCGCCGGCGAGTACGTGGCGCCGCCGGCGGCGGGACCCAGCACCACGGAGATCTGGGGGACCACGCCGGAGTACAAGGTGTTGCGGGTGAATATCTCGCCGTAACCCCTCAGGCTATCCACGCCCTCCTGGATGCGCGCTCCTCCCGAGTCCAGCAGTCCGATGCACGGCGCGCCATTGCGGGCCGCCAGGTCCATGGCCTTGCAGATCTTCTCCGAGGCCACCAGTGACAGCGTGCCGCCGATCACGGTGAAGTCCTGGCTGTAGGCGAAGGCCAGGCGGCCGTTGATTTTGCCGTAGCCGATGACCACCGAGTCACCCAGGAACCGCTCCTTGTCCATCCCGAAGTCAGTGGTGCGGTGCATGACGAAGCTGTCGATCTCTTCGAAGGTGTCCTGGTCGAAGAGCAGCCCGATCCTCTCCCTGGCACACAGCTTACTCTTGGCGTGCTGTGACTCGATGCGCTTGGCGCCCCCGCCCTGGCAGGCCTTCTCTCTCATCTCGGCTAGCTGCTGCAGCTTGTCTTCGATCGACATCGCTTCTCTCTCCTTACAGGGTGTCTGATTCTCGGTTTCCCCGGGCTTCCAGGGTCACCTGCCGCCAAGCTCAACCAGGCGCTGTGTTATCTTCTGCAGCTTCGCCTGCCAGTCCTGCAGTTTGCCCCGCTCCTTGTCCACGACGGCCTGGGGCGCCTTGGACAGGAAGGCCTGGTCGTTCAGGCGGGCCTGCAGCCCCGCTATGCGGTTCTCGAGGGATTCCCTCTCCTGCCCCAGGCGCGCCTTCTCGGCGTCGACATCCACGGTCATGGGCAGGACTATCTCCACCTCTCCGACGTGCAGGACCTGGGCCCCGTCGCTCCGGGGTCCCTGGCGGCGGTCGAGGATGTGCAGGGGCTGCACCCGCGCCAGGGCCTCTATGGCCAGCCGGTGCGGCTCGATGGCCGGGCCCTTCCCGGCGTGAACGTGGGCCTCTATCCGCTTCGCGGGGTCGACCTTCGATTCCGCCCGCGCGTTGCGTATGGCGCGGATGACGTCGATGACCAGCCCCATCTCCCGCTCCGCCTCCACATCGGCGAATCCGGCGCCGTCGGGGTACCGGGCGATCATCAGGGAGTCCGGCCGCGCGTCATCGTGAGGCAGGCGGGCCACCAGGTTCTGCCATATCTCCTCGGTGATGAACGGCATGAACGGATGCAGCAGCCTCAAGGATGACTCCAGTGTCCGCACCAGGACCGGTACGGGGGAAACCGAGCCGGGCCGGCCGAGCCGTATCTTGGCCAGCTCGATGTACCAGTCGCAGAACTCGTCCCAGATGAACTGGTAGACATCGGCCTCGGCCTCGCCGAAGCGGAACTCCGTCAGCAGGCGGTTGACCCTGGCCGCCATCTGGTCCAGGCGGCTGAGTATCCAGCGGTCCTCGACGGGCAGGTCCCCGGGGCCCGTTTCCGGCAGCGCCGCGTCCATCACCCCCTGGGGCAGGCTGCGGATGACATACCGGGAGGCGTTCCACAGCTTGTTGGCGAAATTGCGCCCCGACTCCATCTTGCCGCTGCTCAAGGGGACGTCGTTGCCGGCGGAGGTGCCCAGGACCAGGGAGAAGCGGAGGGCGTCGGCGCCGTACTTGTCGATGACGTCCAGGGGGTTGATGACATTGCCCTTGATCTTGCTCATCTTGGCGCCCTTCTCGTCCCGGAGCAGTCCGTTGAGGAAGACCCAGCGGAATGGGATGCGGCCGGTGAACTCGAGGCCCATCATGATCATCCGGGCCACCCAGAAGAACAGGATGTCGTAGGCCGTCTCCATGACCGTCGTGGGGTAGAAGTAGCGCAGGTCCTCGGTGTCGTCCGGCCAGCCCAGCGTGGAGTGCGGCCACAGCCCGGAGCTGAACCAGGTATCGAGAACGTCCGGGTCCTGCTGGATGCGGGCGGACCCGCAGCCGCTGCACCGGTCCGCCTTCCCCACCTGGACGGTGACCGCGCCGCAGTCATCGCAGTACCAGGCCGGGATGCGGTGGCCCCACCAGAGCTGGCGGCTGATGCACCAGTCGCGGATGTTCTCCATCCAGTTGAGATAGACCTTCTGGAACTGGTCCGGGATGATGGTGATCTGGCCGCTCCTCACCGCCTCGATGGCGGGTCCGGCCAGCGGCCCCGCCCGGACGAACCATTGCAGGCTGGCCCAGGGCTCCGCCACCGTGCCGCACCGCATGCAGTGCCCGACGGCGTGCTGATGCGGCTCGATCTTGACCAGGAGTCCGTCCCTCTCCAGCCGGACCAGGAGGTCCTGGCGGCACTCGAAGCGGTCGAACCCCTCGTATGGCCCGGCCTCCTGGTTCAGCGATGCGTCCTTCTGGAAGATGTTCACCAGGGGCAGGCCCTGCCGCTGGGCCACCTCGAAGTCCACCGGATCGTGGGCCGGCGTGATCTTCAGCGCCCCGGTGCCGAAGGTGCGGTCGACGGCGTCGTCGGCTATCACCGGGATGGGGCGGTTGATCACCGGTATGGCCACCGTCTTCCCGATGAGACTCGCGTACTTCTTCTCCTCGGGGTGTACGGCCACGGCCACGTCGCCGAACATCGTCTCCGGGCGGGTGGTGGCCACGATAACGTGGCCGGGCTCGCCGACCAGGGGGTACCTGATGTGGTACAGGTGGCCGCTGGTGTCCTCGTGCGATGTCTCCAGGTCGGAGAGGGCGGTCTGGCAGCGGGGGCACCAGTTTATTATCCGCTCGCTGCGGTAGATGAGCCCCTTTCGGTACAGGTTGACGAAGGTGGTGGCCACCGCGCGGACCGGCCCCGGGTCCAGGGTGAAGGTGTCCCTGCTCCAGTCGCAGGAAATGCCCATCTTCTGGTGCTGAGTGTTGATCCGCTGGCGGCACTTCCTGGCCCATTCCCAGGTCCGCTTCTCGAACTCCTCCCGGCCGATGTCATGCCTGGTCTTCTTCTCGGCGGCCAGCTGCCTCTCCACCACCACCTGGGTGGCGATCCCGGCGTGGTCGGTGCTGGGCAGCCAGAGGCTGGGCTCCCCCTTCATGCGGTGCCACCGGATCATGATGTCTTCCAGGGTGGCGGTGAGGGCGTGGCCCAGGTGAAGCTCGCCCGTCACGTTGGGGGGCGGCATAATGATGGTGAAGGGCTGCCGGGAGCCGTCGATCCTGGGCGTGAAGTAGCCCTTGTCCAGCCAGAATCGATAGATCCTGTCCTCAACCTGTCTGGGCTCGTAGGTCTTGGGTAGGTCGGCGTGGTGCATTGTTGCTTTCGAGACGGCCGGGACGGGCTACTTTCGGCGCCCGTTCCGGCCCTGGTTCGTCGGGCCGGCAGAGAGCAGGGCCACCACCTTGTCCAGGACCTTGTGGGCCACCTCGGACTTGGGCAGCAGGGGCAGGGCTTCGATCTTCCCGCGGCTGTCTATCAGGGTGACCTTGTTGGTGTCGGTGCCGAAGCCGCTCTGGGCCTCCGTGATGTTATTCGCCACGATGAGATCCAGGCTCTTCTTCTTCAGCTTGGCAGTGGCGTTCCGGACCAGGTCTTCGCTCTCGGCGGCGAATCCCACCTTGATGAGATTGCCCCGGACTTCGCTTATGATATCGGGATTGGGCACCAGATGGAGGTCCATCCTGGCCGTAGATTCCTTCTTGATCTTGCTGCCTGACACAGCTGCCGGCCGGAAATCGGCCGGTGCGGCCGCCATGATGAGGACGTCCGCCCTGGCCGCGGCCCTGGCGATGGCGTCCCGCATCTGGAGCGTCGTGTCCACCCGGACCACGGTCACGCCGATGGGGTCATCGAGGGCTGTCGGGGCCGTGATCAGGGTCACCTCCGCGGCGCGGTCGCGGGCTGCCTCGGCCAGGGCGAAGCCCATCTTGCCGGAGCTGCGGTTGCCCACATAGCGTACCGGGTCGATCGGCTCCTGTGTCCCGCCGGCGCTGACTACCACGCGCTTCCCGGCCAGGTCCGTCTTGGCGCGCAGCGCCTGGCTGATCACCGTCAGGATGTCCTCGACGTCGGCCAGCCGCCCTTTGCCCTGGGAACCGCAGGCCAGGGGGCCCGTCACGGGCTCCACCATCTTGAACCCCCGGGCGCGGAGCCTGGTCAGGTTCTCCTGCGTGATCCGGTTCTCCCACATGTTGACATTCATGGCCGGCGCCAGGATGACAGGGGCCCGGGTGGCCAGCACGGCGCAGGTCAGCATGTCGTCGGCGATGCCGGCGGCCAGCCTGGCGATGATGTTGGCCGTGGCCGGGGCGATGACCACCACATTGGCCCGCTGCGCCAGGGCTATGTGCTCGATCTCGAAATCGTCCGGGACCTCGAACATGTCGGTCACTGTGGGCCGATGGGTGATGCTGGTGAAGCTCAGGGGCGTCACGAACTCGGTGGCGCAGCGGGTCATGACCACGTCGACGTTGGCACCGGCCTGCACCAGCTTGCTGGCCAGATCGACCGCCTTGTACGCGGCGATGCTTCCGGTCACGCCCAGCAGGACGGTCTTGTTTCTTATCATGGCCTCAATATTATCCCAAACGTACCGAAAACGCCACATTCGACGCCGTCCCTCGCGCTCCCCCGGGAGAGAGCGGACCGCGTCCGTCCGGTGGAAGGCACCCCCGCCTAGCGCCGATTGATCTCGTAGATCAGCTGCAGACCGTACAGGGTGAGGTGGCGGTTGACCACTTCGATCAAGGAGGTCTCCTTGGCGATGACGTGGGCGTAGCCTCCGGTGGCGATGACCTTGGGCTTGGCGCCCATCTCCCGGGTGATCCGGCCCACCATGCCCTCGACCAGGCCCGTGTACCCGAAGATGACCCCGGACTGCATGGCGTTAACCGTGTTCTTCCCGATGGCATGCGGCGGTCGGACCAGCTCTATGCGCGGCAGCCTGGCGGTCCGGGTGAACAGGGCCTCACTGGCCATCTCCATGCCCGGGGCTATGGCGCCGCCCATGTAGTCCCCTTCCTCGGAGATGACGTCGAAAGTGGTGGCGGTCCCCATGTCGATGACGATGGCCGGTCCTCCGTATAGCCGGTAGGCGGCTGCCGCGTTGACAATGCGGTCGGGCCCCACCTCCCGCGGGTTCTCCATGCTGATGCGCACCCCGGTCTTCACCCCCGCCTCGACCACCAGCAGGTTGATGCCCAGGTAGGTCTGGCACAGGTCCTCCAGGATGGGCACCAGGGGAGGCACCACGCTGCACATGATGGCCTCCTTGATGTCCTCCTTGGCTATGCTGTGATGGGGCAGGAGGTTGAACAGCACCGCGGCGTACTCGTCCGGAGATCGATGGATGCTGGTGGCAATGGAGAGGGTGGTCTTCAGCTTGTTGCCCTCGAATATGCCGCAGGCGGTCTTGGTGTTTCCCACGTCTAGTGCAAGCAACATCTCTCGTCCCTCAATAACGGTCCGGTCCTAGCCCGGACCTGTGACTTGTGTGTCCCTGATGGCTACCGGCAGGAGAGGCAGGAGATCGCTGGCCAGCATGCCGGCCCGTCCCATCCGGCCGCGGGCCATCTCCCCGGCCAGGCTGTGAATGAACACCCCGGCGATGGCGGCTTCCCGCGACCCCAGACCCTGGGCTGCCAGTCCGGCGATGACTCCGGCCAGGACATCGCCAGTGCCGCCCGACGCCAGCCCCGGGTTGGAGGTCGGGCTGACGGCGGTGGCCCCGTCCGGGCTGGCGACGATGGTGCAGGCCCCCTTCAGCACGACGGTCTTCCCCCACAAGATGGCTGAGTCCCGCGCCACGGCCAGCCGCCGTGACTGGACATCGGCCACGGGCAACCCGGCCAGCCTCGACATCTCTCCCGGGTGCGGGGTGAGTATAGCATTGGAGGGCAGCCTCTGCCACCACCGGGGGACCCTGGACATGAGGTTGAGGGCATCGGCGTCCAGCACCACGGGCGGCAGCCTGCCGGGCCCGAGGACCAGGGACTCCACCAGGGCCAGCGCTGCCTGGCTCTGCCCCAGGCCGCAGCCGATGAGCAGGGCGGCGGCCTCCCTCAGAAACGGTCCCAGCGTCGTGGCAGCGTCCGCGGCCACCACGCCCGGGTCCGACTCGGGCAGCGGGGCGTAGGTGACCTCTGTCAGCTTCGAAGCCAGTATCGGCTGGAGGCTGGCCGGCGTGGCCAGCGTCACCAGCCCCGCGCCGGCGCGAAGGGCGGCCTCGCAGGCCAGGTACATGGCGCCGATGTAGTTCATGGACCCGCCGCAGACCAGGACCCGGCCGAAGGTGCCCTTGTTGGCATCCGGAGGACGTTTCGGCAGGATGTCCCTGGCCATTCCGGGAGTGATCATCTCGGTGGTCACGTGGTCGGCCAGCTGGGCCGGTATCCCGATGTCAGCCACCACCAGCTCGCCCACCATCCCCGCCCCGGGGAACAGGAACAGCCCGTGCTTGGGGCAGCCCAGGGTTATGGTGAGGTCGGCGGCCAGGCAGGCCTGGTCGGTGGCGCCCGTGTCCGCGTTGAGTCCCGACGGCAGGTCCAGGGCCACCACCTTCGGGCTGTGGGTCCCGGCGCGCCTGTCCCTGACCTTCAGCAGTGCCTGGCGGAAGGCGCCATCCAGGGGCCGGGAGCTGCCGGTGCCGAAGAAGGCATCGACGACGACCTCTGCCGCGGCCAGGAGCGTGTCGAAGGCCTCTCCCACCTGGTCGGGCCCCTCCACCATCCGGATGCCCCTCCGGCGGCAGAGCTCGCAGTTGATGTCTGATTCGGACCTGGCCGTGGGGGTGCAGATGGTCACGCTGGCGCCCCAGTCGTGGAGGTGCCTGGCCACCACCAGCCCGTCCCCACCGTTGTTCCCCGGTCCGACCAGCACCAGGAAGGGCCGGCCCAGGACGCTGCCCAGCCAGGTCCGGGTGTGCCGGGCCACGGCCAGTCCGGCATTCTCCATCAGCACCTTGGAGGGCAGGCCTAACCTGTCCGCCTGTTGCTCGATGGCCCGCATCTGGTTGACGGTGACGATCTTCACTTCGGTGGCCCCGCGTTCTGTGGTGCCCGATTATATCAAACGCACCTGCGGGCGGCAATGGCTGGTGTCCCTTGCCGGGAGAGGGGTCGGTGGCCCGCCCTCGCCTTTCATTTCGAGCGATTTTTGGCTATACTGGGATACTTGATTCCTGTATGACTCACGTTCATTTCCAGCCTAAAACCGGTGAAAGGGGGATGGTGTAATGCAGAGCTACGGCGCTGACCACATACGCAACGTGGTCTTACTCTCACACTGCGGAGCGGGTAAGACCTCGCTGTCGGAGGCGATGCTGTTCACGTCTGGCGCCATCCCGCGCCTGGGCCGGGTGGATGACGGCAGCAGCACCTCGGACTTCGACCCTGATGAGATCAAGCGCAAGATCAGCATCAGCCTCTCCGTGCTCCCGTGCGAGTGGAGCGGCAACAAGGTCAACGTACTGGATGCCCCGGGGTACGCCGATTTCGTGGCCGGGGCGGTGGCCGGCGTGGCGGTGGCCGACGCGGCGGTCATCGTGATCTGCGCTGCATCGGGCGTTGAGGTCGGGACGGAGCTCATGTGGAAGATGGCCGATGGCCGGGAGCTTCCCCGTTTCCTCTTCATCAACAAGATGGACCGGGAGAACGCCGATTTCGGCAAGGTGGTGGACCAGGTCCACAAGAGGTTCGGGAGGCACTGCGTGCCGCTCCAGATACCGATAGGGGCGCACTCGGCCTTCGAAGGGGTGGTGGACCTCTTGTCCATGAAGGCCCACAAGAAGGACAAGAAGGTGGAGGACGTCCCGGCCAGCCTCGATGCCCAGGCCAGGTCCATGAGGGAGAAGCTGGTGGAGGCGGTGGCGGAGCTGGATGATGATCTGACCATGAAGTATCTGGACGGACAGGAAATTGCGCCGGAAGAGCTCAGCCGCGTTCTGGTCGCAGGGGTGAAGAGCGGCAAGCTGGTCCCGGTCCTGACCGGGTCCGCCCTGCAGAACCTGGGCGCTGCCCAGCTTCTGGATGCGATATGCCAGTACCTGCCCTCGCCAAAGGAGGTGGCGGCCGTAGAAGCCGTCAACGCCAGCACGCAGCAGCCGGAGTCCGTCAAGGCTGACGAGAACAGCCCGCTGGCCGCCCTGGTCTTCATGACCAGCGCTGACCCCTACGTGGGCAAGGTGACCCACTTCCGGGTCTACTCGGGCTCGATCAGCAGCAACTCCCAGGTCTGGAACAGCTCCAGGGCGCAGATGGAGCGGGTGGGGCAGCTCTTCATGTTCAAGGGCAAGAGCCAGGAGGCGGTGGCGAAGATCGTGGCCGGCGACATCGGTGCCGTGGGCAAGCTGGCGGCTACCGTATCCGGCGATACCCTGGCCGTCAAGGAGCGGCCAGTGAGGCTGACCCCCATCAGCTTCCCGGAGCCGATCTACAGCGTGGCCCTGCACCCCAAGACCAAGACCGACGTGGACAAGCTGGGCACGGTGCTGCCCCGACTGGCTGAAGAAGACGCCACCCTGCGGGTGCGCAAGGACGCCGACACCGGAGAGATCGTCCTGATGGGCATGGGAGACGCCCACGTTGACGTGGTGGCCGAGCGGATGCAGCGCAAGTTCGGCGTTGGCGTCAACCTGGAGATCCCCAAGGTACCCTATAAGGAGACCATCACGGCCACGGTCCAGGCGGAGCACAAGCACAAGAAGCAGACCGGAGGCCACGGGCAGTACGGTCACGTGCTGATCGAGGTGGAGCCTCTGCCGAGAGGCTCTGGCTTTGAGTTCGCCGAACGGGTGGTGGGCGGCGCGGTGCCCAAGAACTACATCCCCGCCGTGGAGAAGGGCGTTATGGAGGGGAAGAACGAGGGCGTTCTGGCCCGCTACCCCATGGTGGACATGAGGGTCACCCTCTATGACGGCAGCGCCCACCCGGTGGACTCCTCGGAGATATCCTTCAAGATCGCCGCAGCGCAGGCCCTCAAGAAGGCCATGTCGCAGGGCTCGACCGTGCTGCTGGAGCCGGTGATGAAGCTCAAGGTCATGGTGCCGGAGTCCTTCACGGGGGACATCATCTCCGACCTGAACACCAAGCGGGCCCGGGTGATGGGCATGATCCAGGAGGGAGGCCTCCAGGTGATCGACGCCCTGGTGCCGCTGGCCGAGGTCCAGAGGTATGCTGTGGACCTGCGGTCGGTG
>CALMBS010000375.1 GCA_937860285.1 uncultured Chloroflexota bacterium | reverse complement strand
GGGACCAGGAGGTCATCAAGGCCGCCAACGAGCACAACATCGCCATGGTCTTCACCGGCAACCGGCATTTCCGGCACTAGGGCGGCGACTGCACCAGCGAGATCAGGAAGCCGGGGCCTCGGGCCCCGGCTTCTTCCGTCGCCGCCCGGGCACAGAGCGCTGTTTTGACGGCCGGGGCCCGAAACGATATGATCTATCGACACTCTCTTGGGATGGCGTCCGCGGCAGGTTGTCCGGTCCGGCCATGAGCATGGAAGAACCTTCGACCAACCTTACCCCCGGCGCTCCGGCGCCCGAGGCTCCCGCGCCGAGAAGCTTCGGTGACCTTCTCAGCGAGAGCCTGAGCACCTATGGGGGCGCCCTGGCCGTCCTTACCGGCATCGCCCTGGCTGCCCTGGTGCCCCTGGCGCTCTTCGAGGCCGCGGCCTGGGCGGCGCGCGAATACACCGGCACCGATGACACACTATCCGCTGCCCAGGACCTGATATTCCCCCTGGGCACAATCGGGCTCAACATCCTGATCCACCCCGTAATGATGGGCGCGCTGATCCACGCCGCGGCCCGGAGGCACGATGGCAGGGCGACGGGCGTGCTCGACGCCTATTCCTGCGCCATGGGGACAGCGGGCAGGCTCATCGGGGCCTACCTGCTGATGCTCGTCATGCTGATGCTCGTAGCGCTCCCCTTCCTGGTGTTCTTCGCCGTGTTTGCCGTCCTTGGCGCCGGCTGGGTCTGGCTGGGAATGCTGCTCCTGCTGGTAGGCGTGCCGCTGGCCGCCTACTTCGGGGTCAAGTGGATGCTGGTCTTCCAGGCGGTGCTGCTGGAGGGCAGCGGGCCGTGGGAGGGCCTGAAACGAAGCAG
The DNA here is from genome assembly GCA_937860285.1 of uncultured Chloroflexota bacterium. Lineage (GTDB taxonomy): Bacteria > Chloroflexota > Dehalococcoidia > UBA2247 > RBG-13-53-26 > JAFGCL01. Next base: position 9,554 of record CALMBS010000375.1, on the reverse strand, counting down.
CGCCCTGGTCTCCGGCCACTGGTGGCGCAGCTTCGGGTTCTTCCTGCTCATCAGCGTTCTGCCCTCTCTCATCCTGGGCCTGGCCGTCCGGGCCATCCTTTCCGCGGCCTCGGTGGGAGGCTTCGCCGGCACCGTGGTCCAGGGCCTGATCCCCGGACTGTTCACCACGCCCCTGTCCGCGGTTTCCATGACCATACTGTACTTCGACCTCCGCGCCCGGAAGCTGCCGCCATCGCCCCAGCCGGCAGCCGGTGAAGCAGACGTCCCGCCGTTCGGGGCCCCGGCACCACCCGGACCCGAACCCGACCCACCCACGTCCATGCCAGCCCCACCACCTCCCGGCGCGCCGCCGCAGGCCGCCGCCAGACCGAGGCTGAGGCTGGCCCTGGTCCTGGTCACCGTCGCCGTGGTGCTGGCCGCGGCCGTCGCCTCCGTCTTTCTCTGGCAGCGCGGCCGGGCCGATGATCGCGAGTTCCGGGTATGGGTGGAAAGCCTCTCCACGGAGAGACGGGTCGAGGTGAGCGGCGGCGCTCCGGAGGCCATCGAGTTCACCGATTTCGCCATCGTGGTCGAATGCGCCGGGACCGTTGAGGCGGCAGGCGAGGAGAACACCGTGGTGATCTCGAGAGGCGACACCCGGGAAGAGGTCCGCGTCCGGGTCTTCGCCCGGGCGGGCACCGTGGACGATCTCACCGGAGACCCGGTCAGCCACCTGCCGGAGCTGGACCCTGCCAATGAGCTGGGCGTGGAAGTGGGGATCATGGATGAGCACCAGATCCTGGTTTCCTCCCCCACCGGCAGCTTCCCCGCAGCCAGCCAGATTGTCCTCTCCCTCGCCTACAAGGGGGACGGCGCGTTGTCCGTCGCCACGGTGTTCACCGCCTGAGAATGCCGCACGGCTGACGCGGATCCCCGCCACCGTGCCCCGGACCGCCGGCGAGGCCCCTCTTGACAGCAGGTGAGGGCGGCTGTGCTAACATAGCCGTGTCCACCCGAACCCCTGCCCTTCCCGCGAGCATCGCGGGAAGGGCCAGTGCCGGGGGACAGCCGATAGTTGGGGGGCTATCGTGTGCGCCGGCAGATGGAGTCTGCGGGCGGCGCCGACGGAGCGGGGCCATCGACGGCGTGCTGGTGAGGGAATGAACCTGGTAGAGCTGGCCGAGACCTCCATCAGGGACTGGGGCGAGTACGTCTCCGTGGTGTTCGAGGGACGGGAGATCACCAACCTGGAGATGGAGCGCTCATCCAGGAGGCTGGCCTCGGCCCTCCGTGGCCTGGGCGTCGGGCGCGGCGACCGGGTGCTCATCCAGATGCCCAACTGCCCCGAGGTGCTGCAGAGCTTCGCCGCCATCTGGAGGATCGGGGCCATCGCCGTGCCGGTCAACCACCTGATCGGGGCCGAGGAGAGCGCGTTCATCTGCCGCGACTCAGAGGCCGGGACCCTCATCAGCAGCCCCGCGTTCCTGCCGCGCATCGAGTCCTGCCTGGCCGGCGCGCCCTCCCTGAGAACCGTGATCCTGGCCGGTGACCCGGTGCCGGACGGGTTCCACTCCTGGGCCCGTCTCGCGGCCGGCAGCCCGGAGATGGCCGGCTCCGGAGTGGCAGACGACAGCGACCCGGCCGCCATCGTGTACACGGCCGGGACCACCGGGCGCCCCAAGGGGGCGGTCCACACGCACCACAGCCTGTACTGGGCCGGCCGGATGCTGTCTGAATCCGTGCCGGTGCCGGAGGGCAACGTCAGCGTGTTCGTGCTGCCGCTGTGCCATGTGTACGGCCTGGGCTGCATGGTAGGCCTCTCCTTCCAGAAGCGGGGCAGGGGCGTCGTCATGCCGGCGGCCACGGTCGACGACATACTCGAGACGATCCAGAGACACCGGGCCGGCCTCTTCACCGGCGTGCCCACCATGTACGTGTACATGCTGCTGCACCCCGATCCCGGGAAGTACGATCTCAGCTCCATGAAGCGGTGGGTTTCCGGATCGGCGGCCCTGGCCCCGGAGACATGGCAGGACTTCAGGGAGCGCTTCGGGCATGAGATCACGGAGGGCTGGGGGCTGACGGAGACCGGCGCCACCGGCTGCATCAATCCGGCCGACGGCCCCCGGAAGCCCGGCTCCATCGGCCGCCCGATGCCGGGGGCCCAGATCAAGATCGTCGACGACCGGGGCTGTGAGGTGACTTCGGGACAGCCTGGCGAGATCATGCTCCGCACCCCGGCCATGATGCAGGGCTACTGGAAGAGGCCCGGGGAGACGGCGGCGGTCCTGGCGGACGGCTGGCTGAGCACGGGCGACATGGGGTACTTGGACCAGGACGGGTACTGCTTCATCACGGACCGGAAGAAGGACATCATCATCAAGGGCGGCGAGAACATCTCCCCGCGGGAGGTCGAAGAGGTGGTCATGAGGCATCCCTCGGTGTGCGAGGCGGCGGTGGTGGGCGTGGCGGACGGGACCTACGGCGAGCAGATCCAGGCCTTCGTGGTGGCCAGGCCCGGGATGCAGGTCACGCCCCGCGAGCTGGACGACCACTGCCGCGCCAGGCTGGGTTCGTTCAAGACGCCGAAGTACTACACCATGGTGGAGGCCCTGCCCAAGAACCTGGTGGGGAAGGTGCTCAGAAGGGAGCTGCGAAGAATGGCCGAGGAGAGGGAATAGGATGGACTTCGAGTTCAACGAGCAGGAGAAGATGTACCGCGACAGCCTGCGGGACTTCCTCAAGAAGGAGTTCGTCCCGATGGTAGACCGGAGGGACGCCGCCGGGCCCCTGACCAGGGCGGAAGCCATCGACATCATGAAGAAGTTCCAGTCCCTGGGCATCGGTCTGGACCCGGAGAACGCCAGGGCCTTTGTGGGCAGCCCGATACTCTTCGGCATCTTCGCCGAGGAGGTGGGCCGCGTCTGGCCCAGCCTGTTGACCCTCTTCGGGATGGGGGCCCTTCCCGCCATCTACGTCCCGCTGGCCTCGGATAAGGTCCGGTCCCGGCTGCTGCCGCGACTGGAGGCCGCCGAGTTCATCGGGTGTTTCGCGGAGACAGAGCCCGAGGCGGGCTGCGACACATCGACGCTGCGGACCACGGCCCGCCCGGAGGGGGACTGCTTCGTAGTCAACGGCGCCAAGACCTGGATCAGCAACGCCACCATCGCGGACACGGCACTGGTGGGGGTGACCAACACCCAGACAGGGACGCAGACCTTCCTGCTGCTGGACCGGGAGGTCTCCCCCTGGGAGGCCCACGAGCAGCACAAGATCGGCTGGAAGGCGTCGCCCACCGGGGAGATGTTCTTCCAGGACTGCCGGGTGCCGAAGGAGAACGAGCTCTCCGCCCTGATGGGGAACGCACTGGCGCTGGGGCCCCGCCTGAAGGAGGTGCTCCCGCTCTCCGACGGCTTCATGAAGCTGCTGACCCAGATGGAGCCCTTCACCGCCATGATGACCCTGCCCCGCGCCGGGATGGCCCTGGCGGCCGTGGGCATCGCCCAGGCCTCCTTCGAGGCCGCCCTGGGCTACGCCCGGGAGAGGAAGCAGTTCGGCAAGCCCATCGGCCGGCACCAGCTCATCCAGGAGTCGCTCTATGAGATGGCCGTCTCCATCGAGACCGCCAGGCTCCTGGGCTACAAGGCGGCGGACGCCATCGTCAGGGGGGAGCCGGACGCGAGGAGGCTCTCGGCCATGGCCAAGGTCTACGCCGGGGAGATGTCCATCAAGGTGACCTACCGGGCCATGCAGATCCACGGCGGCGCCGGCCTGGCCACGGAGATGCCGCTGGAGCGCTATTTCCGGGACGCCCGGATGATGACCATCCCGGACGGGACCAGTGAGATGATGAAGTTGGTCACCGGCTACACGCTGCTGGGCAAGGGCTTCGCGGCCTACCGGTAGCGGACGCGTCCGGTGACAAGGAGGTTCTGCAATGGAGAAGATGCTCTATCTGGTGTGGAAAGCCGACACCGATTCCGAGGCGGACTTCGCGGGGCGACTGCTGGGTCCGCTGGCCCGCCGGATCCTGGATGCCGGCGCCCGCCGCCTGCGGATCGCCGTGGCCGACGAAGACGTGGCCCCTGCGGCACGCCTCCGGCTGGAGGCCTCCCGGCCGCTGCCGGCCGGCTTGGTCAGCATCTGGGCCGACACTGCGGTCCGGCGCCGCCCCTTCGAGGAGGCCCTCGCCGCGGCTGTGGCCCGGACCGCCGGCTACCTGGTGACGGAGTCCGAGCCCATCGTGAACACCAGGCACGCCGTCGCGGACGGCCAGAGGACCCCCGGCATGTGCCAGGTCGCCATCCTGAGGAAGCCCCCGCGCCTGAGCTACGAGAGCTGGCTGGAGATATGGCTGGGGAGCCACACGCAGATCGCCATCGACACGCAGTCGACCTTTGGCTACCGCCAGAACGTCATCGTGCGCCCGCTCACCTACGCCGCCCCTCCGTACGACGCCATCGTCGAGGAGCACTTCCCGGCCGAGGCCATGACCGACCAGGCCGTGTTCTACAACGCCGTGGGCGACGATGCGAAGCGGAAGGCGAACAGGAAGGCCATGAACGACAGCATTGCGCGGTTCATAGACTTCGACAAGATCGACGTCGTGCCAATGAGCGAGTACACCATGAGGTCCTGAGCCGGGTGCCTCGCGTGCACATGGTTCGCTTGACTCCGGATAGTCGTTATGTTACCCTCAGTGTCTAGCAGCAGGGGCACACTTCCGGGGGTCCGAACAGACGCAGCAGGCTGGGATCACCGCTATGGGACTACATCGGCCTTTTCCGGCCAGGGCAGCCGCTTCTGTCACTCTGGCCATCATCGTCCTCGCAGCCCTTCTGGCGGCCCCGGCCCTCCTTCCGGCCATGGCCTGGTCCGGTGACCCGGCCCTGAACACGGCCATCTGCGCCGCCGCGGGCGAACAGGATTGCCCCGCGGCGGTACCCGACGGCTCCGGCGGCGCCATAGTCGCCTGGCAGGACCACCGCAGCTCGTCCGGCTGGGACATCTACGTCCAGCGGGTGGACTCCGGCGGGGAAGCCCGTTGGGCGCTCAACGGAGTCGCCATCACCACGGCGGCGTCCGACCAGACCCTGCCGGCCGCAGTGAGCGACGGACACGGCGGGGCCATCGTGGCCTGGCAGGACCGCCGGGGGTCCGACTGCGACATCTTCGCCCAGAGGGTCGATGCCTCCGGAGCGCCGCAGTGGAAGGACGAGGGAGCGGCGGTCTGCACCGCCCCCGGGGACCAGCTCTCCCCCATCGTGGTGAGCGATGGCGCCGGAGGGGCCATAGTGGTCTGGGAAGACGAGCGCGGCGGGGAAGGCTCCGACATCTACGCCCAGCGAATAGCCGCCTCGGGGACGGCGCGGTGGGCGGCCGGCGGAGCGGCCATCTGCACAGCCGCGTCCGACCAGACGGCCATCTCGGCCATCGGCGACAGCGCCGGCGGCGCCATCATCGCCTGGCAGGACGCCCGCGGCGGGGACTACGATGTGTACGCTCAGAGGGTGGACCCGTCCTCTGCCACGCTGTGGGTGGAAAACGGCACCGCGATCTGCGCCCTGAATGGCCACCAGATCAGCCCGGTCATGGTGGAGGACGGCTACGGCGGGGCCATCATCGCCTGGCCGGATGCCCGCACCGGGACCGGGTACGACGTCTACAGCCAGCGATTGGATGCGGAGGGGGCGGCGCAATGGATGCCCAATGGCATACCCGTCTGTACCGCCACCGGGGACCAGACATCGCTGGCGGCCACCGGCGACAGCGCCGGCGGGGCCATCATCGCCTGGCAGGACACCCGCAACGGGACCGGCTACGACATCTACGCCCAGCGATTGGACCCGGAGGGGGCCCGGCAGTGGACCGCCACCGGGGCACCCGTGTGCCAGGCCCCGGAGGACCAGAGAGCACCCGAGATGGTGAGCGGCGCGCCCGGCGGGGCCGTGGTGGTCTGGCAGGACCGGCGCAGCGGCACCAGCTATGACATCTACGCCCAGAGCATCAACGCGGCGGGGAGCATGGTGTGGTCCCCGGAGGCTGTGCCCATCTGCACGGCAGCCGGGGGCCAGGAGTCCCTCGCCGTTTCCGCCGGCGGCGGCAGCGCCATTGCCGCCTGGCAGGACGCGCGCGGCTTGAACCAGGACATCTACGTCCAGAGGGTCCAGGAAACGGGCATACTGGGCCTGCCGCCAAACCAGCCCGCCAGCGTGTCCCCGGCGAACCGCGCGCAGGAAGTCAGCCTGACCCCCACCCTGCAGTGCTCGGCGTTCTCCCCCGGCCAGGCCGCGGACACCCACGCAGCATCGCAGTGGAGGATAACCGCCGCCAGCGGCGACTACACCCGCCCCGTCTTCGACTCCGGCCCGGACAGCCTGGCCCTGCTGCAGAAGGTGCCGGGGGCCGCGGTGCTGGGCGGCAACACCACGTACTACTGGCAGGTCAGGCACCGGAGCAGCAACGGGCTATGGTCGGAATGGTCGGCGGAGACCTCCTTCACCACCCTGAACCGGGCACCCGACCGGCCGGCGGGCGTCTCGCCGTCCGGAGGGGACTCCGGGGGCGGACTGGTCACGGTGCTGCAGTCCTCGGCCTTCCATGACCCGGACAGCGGTGACTCTCACACCGCCTCGCAATGGAGGATCACGGCCAGGGCCGGCGACTACAGCTCTCCCGCGTTCCTCAGCGGGGAGATCACCGGCGGCCTGACGCAGCTGGGCCTGGACAGCGTGCCAATTACCGGGAACACCTCCTACTACTGGCAGGTCAGGTACCGGGACAGCCACGGCGGCTGGTCCGAGTGGTCGGAGGAGCTGGGCTTCACCACCCTGAACCGGGCGCCGGCCCGGCCGGCGGCGGCCTCCCCTTCAGCCGGGGCCAGCGACGTGAGCCCCGTCCCCCGGCTCGAGGCCTCCGCCCACTCCGACCCCGACGAGGGCGACTTCCAGTCCGCCGCTCAGTGGCAGGTCTCGACCCAGCCGGGGGACTACACCAGCCCGGTCTTCGACTGTGTCCGCCTGGAAGGTTCGCCGCTCACCAGCATCGTGGTGACCCCCCGCCTCAACCCAGGCACGGTCTACTACTGGCGGGTGAGATACCGCGACAGCCACGGCGCGTGGTCCGAATGGTCAGAGGAATCCTCCTTCACCACGGAGGCCGAGGAGGAGGCCGGCTCCGGCGACAGGATGTCGACCGCCTCCTGGGTCTACGTCGCCGGGATGGCGCTGGCGGTATTCCTGGCTGTAGCGGCGGTCCTGTGGCTGAATGCCCGCTACGGCCGGTCGCCCTCACCGCCAAACCCGTGACAGCGATGGACATCCAGAGCGAGTTTGGGGTAATCTATCGGCAGGATGGTGCCCGGCAGCCGGGAAGCCGCGCCTGGTACGCAAGCGGAGCATCCGGATGTATGTGATCACGAAAGAAGGGGTAGAGTCCCTGGTGAAGAGGATGGCGGACCCCGGCGAGGCCGGCAATTGCCGGCGCGAGCTGGAGAAGATACTGGAGATCAAGGAGGCGTTGTCCTGGCGCTCCGACGCCGGACCATGCGCCGCCGCCCGCTGCTTTTCACCCGGCTTGTTCGGAGAAACGCAGCTCATCCAGGCCGCCCTGGACGCCCTGGACAGGGGCCACTGCCAGGAAGCCGCCGACCTGGTGAGCCAGTTCTCTCATGAGGCCGAGTGCAACGGCTCATACCGCATATGGTAAGTGGCGTTGAGCTAGCCAAGAAGATCGTCGAGGCAGCGGCCGACAAGCAGGCCACCGACGTGGTCCTGCTCGACACCAGGAAGATCTGCTCCTTCGCGGACTACTTCGTGATCTGCAGCGGTGAGAGCGACCGGCAGCTGGAGGCCATACAGCGCGCCATTGTCGAGGCGCTGAAGGAAGAAGGGGAGACCCACTACCATTCCGAGGGCACGGCCGTTTCCGGATGGATGCTGCTGGACCTGGGGAACATCGTGGTCCACATCTTCTCCAGCAGCGTGAGGGAGTTCTACCAGCTGGAGAGCCTCTGGAGCGCGGCCCCGGTAGTCGTGAAGATGATCTAGTGGCGGTGAGCAGTGAAGCAGAACCTCCGGGAGGCCATGCTCTACGAGGCGCTGCCGGACTCGCGGGTGCGGTGCCACGTCTGCCAGTGGCGCTGTGTCATCGGCCCGGACCAGCTGGGGGTGTGCCGCGTCCGCCAGAACAGGGAGGGCCAGCTCTTCCTCCTCAACTACGCCCTGGTCTCCTCGGCCGCCGTTGACCCCATCGAGAAGAAGCCTCTCTTCCATTTCTTCCCGGGCAGCGAGGTCTTCTCACTGGGAGGATGGGGCTGCAACTTCCACTGCCAGGACTGCCAGAACTGGGAGATCGCCTGCACCGACGTGCCGGCCGACGCCACCCAGGTGGTCACGCCGGAGGCCGCCGTCGACATCGCCCGGCAGCATGGCTCCGCCGGCATCGCCTGGACCTACAATGAGCCGGTCATCTGGCTGGAGTACACGCTGGATACGGCCCGGCTGGCCAGGGAGCACGGGCTCTACACCGTCTACGTGACCAACGGCTACTCCACGCCGGAGGCCCTGGATGCCATCGGTCCCTACCTTGACGCCTGGCGGGTGGACATCAAGGGGTTCTCCGACGCCTTCTACAGGAACCTGGCCAAGGTGACCGGGTGGCGGGGCATCCTCGACGTGGCCAAACGGGCCAAAGAGAAGTGGGGCATGCACGTAGAGGCGGTGACCAACATCATCCCCACCATGAACGATGACGACGAGCAGCTCCAGGGGATAGCCGGCTGGATCAGCTCCCAGCTGGGGGAGCTGACGCCCTGGCACGTGACCCGCTTCTACCCGCAGCACAACATCGCCCACCTGCCCCCCACCCCGGTGGAGACGCTGGAGCGCGCCATAGCCCTCGGCCGCCGGGCCGGACTGCGCTTCATCTACGCTGGCAACATCCCGGGGCACGGGAGCGAGAGTACGGCCTGCTACTCCTGTGGTAAACTGGTCGTGAAGCGGCAGGGCTACCGGACCCAGGTGGTCGGCCTGGCCGGGTCGAAATGTCGCTTCTGCGGCGCCGACCTCAACTTCAGGACCTGACAGAGGTGAACTGATGGAACCTGCACCCGCACCCCGGAAGCTCCACCCGCTGGCCCAGCTGGCCCGGGACACCGTGGAGAGCTACGTCAAGGCGGGCTACGTGATGACGCCGGGCGAGCTGACGCCCGAGATGAGGGAGCGGGCCGGGGTCTTCGTCTCCATCAAGAAGGGCGGCATGCTCAGGGGCTGCATCGGCACCTTCGAACCCAGGCAATCCAATGTAGCCGAGGAGATCATGAACAATGCCATCAGCTCGGCCACCCAGGACCCCCGCTTCCCGCCCGTGACGCCGGCCGAGCTCCCCCACCTGACCTACAGCGTCGATGTCCTCACCAGGCCGGAGCCGGTGGAGAGCCTGCAGGACCTTGACCCCAGGAAGTACGGCGCCATCGTCGAGTGCGGAGGGCGCCGCGGGCTGCTGCTGCCGGACCTCGAGGGCGTGGACACCGTGGAGGAGCAGGTGGACATCTGCCGCCAGAAGGGGGGCATCGG
>CALMBS010000374.1 GCA_937860285.1 uncultured Chloroflexota bacterium | reverse complement strand
GTGACCAGGATGTCCACCCGGCCGAACTCGGCCACGGCCTTGTCCACCATGGCGGCGCAGTCCTTGTAGCTGGTGACATCGGCGTAGGTGGCGATGGACTTCGAGCCCTGAGAGGCCACCTGCTTGGCCACCCGGTCGGCCCAGCCGCGGTCGATGTCGTTGGCCACCACAATGGCCCCCTCGCGGGCCAGCTCGTAGCAGGTGCTGGTCCCTATCCCTCCGCCGCCGGCCCCGGTCACTATGGCCACCTTGCCCTTCAGGTTCAGATCCATGCCGTCCTCCTGCCTCTCGATGTACGCAATACAACCGGGCGGAGCTGCGCCCGCCACTTTATAGGATAGGCGTTCGGCGGGGGGACTGACAAATGGGGGTGGCCGCGTCAGCTCAGCCGGCTACCACTCGAGGCCCAGCATGACGCAGTTCAGGCCGCTGCCCGCGGCCATCATGGCCGCCTTCTGGCCGCACTGGAGGCGGCCGCTCTCGGACCCGATGGCCACCGACATGGGGAGCGCCACCGAGCCGGTGTTGCCCAGGTACTCCACGGTGGAGAAGCCCTTGGACCGGTCGAGCTCCAGCGCCTCGAAGAACATGGCCTGGTGGACAGCGCTCACCTGGTGGGTGAAGACCCGGTCCACGTCATTGGCCTTCCAGCCCATCTCGCGCTGGAAACGGACCCAGGTCTCCTTGGCCAGGCTGACGCCGTTCATTAGTATCCCCTCGGAGTCGGTGTGCAGGCTGGGGAAGCCGTTGGGATCGTAGAAGCAGGTGTCCCCATCGACGCGGCAGAGGTCGTTGTGCTGCGAGGCCGTGCGGACCACGCCTCCCAGCAGCCGGTGGGTGCTCTTCGATATCGAGGAGTGCGCCATGACGACGGAGACCGCGCCCGACCCCATGGTCAGAGAGGCAAACCCCGACCGGAGCTTGCCCCGGGTGATGTCCTCGTCCTCCAGCAGCTCCTCGATGGTGACGTCGGCCAGCCGGGTGCCTTCCTCGCAGGCCGCTATCACGCCGGCCTTGATCTGCCCCAGCTCGATCATGTTGGCCAGGGTGACCATGCCGTTGACGAACCCCAGGCAGGCGTTCGAGATGTCGAAAACGGTGGCCGTCGAGGGGAGGCCGAGGGCGTGGTGGACCACGGTGGCGGTGGCCGGCTCCAGGAAGTCCCGGCTCACCGACGTGTGCAGCAGGCACTCGATGTCGTTCTTGTCTATCCCGGAGCTGGCGATGGCCTTCTCGGCCGCCCGGGTGCTGGGCAGGCTGGGGGGCGTCCCTTCCTCCCACACCCGCCGCTCCCGGATGCCGGTCATCAGCTGCAGCGCCCCGGAAGACCGGTGCACCTTCTGGTAGACGGGCGCCAGCCTCTCTTCGAGGCTTTCCGACGTGACTACCCGCTCCGGCAGGTCGTAGCCGAAGGCTTCTATGCGGACGTGACTATAGCGCATCTCTGCTTACGCGTGACGGCTTCCATTATGGCACGGCCCCCTCACAGGCGTGTCTCAGGGGGCGGCAGGGGTCGCACCTAATGCTGTCAATGCGGCCGGCCCGTCATCCCGGGAAAAAAAGAGCAGGAGGCCCCTCGGCCTCCCGCCTTCCATGCGCACCGGGTGCGCTGCTGACTGTCCTGGCTGGGCCCTCTTAGCCCAGAATGTTGAGAAGCAGGCCGAGCATGTCGCAGGGGCCAGCCGCGCCAATGGTGATCGCGGCTATGACGGCCACTAGCGCCACTGGAAGAGCGACCTTGGCGATTCTCCTGAACATATCAGATACCTCCCCTTCTCTCCGGCCGGGCCGGAACCTTTTGTGCTGGGGGCCTGTTGCTCCCCAACCGTGCATTAGTCGCCGGCGGGTGCCAAATCCCTTGCCCTGATGTCACAGCCCTGTCTCCGGTTGCCCCTCGGCGGGCGCGGTCCGGGATGCCGGCCGTCAGTGTGGATGCTCGTGCGGGGTAGCCTCGTGCGCCGGGTGCACGTGGCTGTGCGCGCCGTGCTGCCCCCGGTGGTCGTGGCTGTGAAGCAGACGATCCTTGTCATGCAGGTGAGGGTGCTGGTGCTCGTGCAGGTGCTCGTGCGCATGCACGTGAGCATGCGGATGGGAATGCCTCACCACGCCGTGGCGATGCTCGTGCTCGTGCTCGTGGCGATGCTGGTGTGAATGGATATGGCCGTGTTCGTGATCTCCGTCCATCTCCTCTCCCTCGCGCAGCTCAGACCTTCACACCAGCATGATACCATTCTGGCGGTCTGCCCGAAAGCCCCTCGGCTGTCTCCGAGGGCAAGAGGACCTCGCATCGTCGAATACGACCCGGAAGGTTCCGGACGATGGTATAATGGTGCTGCTGCCGCCCGCAGTCCGAAGCGCAGGAGGTTGAACCGCGATGGTCTACTGGGCACAGCTCCTCCACTTCTATCAGCCCCCGTCGCAGCTGCCGGCGGTTCTCGAGAAGATCTGCCAGGAGTCGTACCGGCCGCTGCTGGATGTCTTCCTCCAGCACCCCAACGCCAGGGCCACGGTCAACATCAACGCGGTCCTGACCGAGATGCTGAGGGACCACGGTCACTCCGACATCATCGAACGTTTCGTCACGCTGGCCGGGCGCGGCCAGATCGAGTTCACCGGCTCGGGGAAGTACCATCCCATACTGCCTCTCATCCCCGCGGACGAAGCCCGGCGGCAGATTGAGCTCAACGTCAAGACCAACTCCTACTTCTTCGGCGGTGTCTTCCGGCCGGCCGGCTTCTTCCCGCCCGAGATGGCCTACGGGCGCGCCATTGTTCCGGCTGTCTGCGACTCCGGACACCGGTGGATCATTCTGAGCGGAGTGGCCTGCCCCGGCGCCTGGCCCACGGAGCGGGTCCCGTATGTGGAGGAGGATGGGAAGCGCCTGATGGTATTCTTCAGGGATGACATCTGGAGCAACAAGATCAGTTTCCAGGATGTCGGGCCCAACGAGTTCCTGGGGCACCTGAGGTCTCTGAAGAAGGGGCGGGGCAAGCGCTTCATAGTCACGGCCATGGACGCCGAGACGTATGGCCACCACATACAGAACTGGGAGCAGCTCTTCCTGGCCGAGGTCTATGAGCAGCTTGAAGTCAGGACGGAGACCTACAGCGGCATACGGCAGAAGAAGGCGCTGGCCGCCCAGCAGACCAGCCTCTTCGAGGTGACGGGGGCCGCCCGCGAGATAGAGACCGTTACCGTCAGCCGGCTGCTGGAGCTATTTCCGGCCGGAGAAGCCATCGAGCCCAAAGCGTCGTCGTGGAGCACCAGCGGCGAGGACCTCGAAGCCGGCAACCCGTACCCTCTCTGGAAAGACAAGGACAGCACCCTGCACCGGCTCCAGTGGGAGCACCTGGACATCGCGATGCAGATCTGTCTGGCGGCGGAGAAGGCCGCGGACAACGACGAGAGCCGGCACTTCGCCGGGATTGCGCGGGGGCTTCTGGACAGGGCCCTGCACAGCTGCCAGTTCTGGTGGGCCAGCCGCCGGCCCATGTGGGACATCAACCTGGTGCACATGGGTCTCCTGGACCAGTGGCGGGTCATCGTGAACGCCTACCGCGCCATCAACACCAGCGGCGCCGGGGGTGACTTGAAGAGGGACTTCTACTACAGGGCGGTGATCGCCAGGGACATCCGGAACAAGATCGCGGATATCCTGTTCTCCATCCACTAGGAGCAGGGGCAATGCATTGGGCCAACTTCGTTCACATATACCAGCCGCCGACCCAGACGGAGCACATAGTGCGCAAGGTGACCGACGAGTGCTACCGCAAGCTGGTCAGAACGCTGGAGGAGGCTCCCGGGGCCAGGATCACGCTGAACATCAACGCGGTCCTCACCGAGCAGCTGGCCCGGTATGACCTGAACGATGTGATAGAGGGCCTCAAGAGGCTGGCGGAGAGAGGCCAGATCGAGTTCACCGCCAGCGCCATCTATCACCCCATCCTGCCCCTGATTCCCCGGGACGAAGCCGCCAGGCAGATCCAGCTCAACACCGAGATGAACCGGCACTACTTCGGCGATGTCTATGACCCGAGGGGCTTCTTCCCGCCGGAGATGTGCTACAGCGCCGATCTGGCCCGGCTGGTGCAGGAGCTGGGCTTCCGGTGGATCATCGTCGACGAGATCGGGTTCAACGGCCGGATAGGATCGGTCAGGGACGACGCTGTCTACACGGTGGCAGAGGCGGGCAACCTCCCAGTTTTCTTCAAGGAGAGGCCTTTCAGCGCGGGCATCACCTACGGGCAGTATCCGGAGGGAGGCCCCTTTCTGGATGCACTGGGAGGGCGGCTCGAGAGAAGCTCGTACCTGCTGACCGGGACGGACGGCGAGGTCTACGGGCACCATCGGCCGGGGCAGGAGAAGCTGCTGCAGGATATATGGGCCCTGGGCCGGCCCGCGACCTGCTTCGTCTCGGACCTGCTGGACCTGTACCCGGCGCGGGAGGATTGCCATCCCCTGGCGTCCTCCTGGAGCACCTGGGAAGACGAGATGGCACAGGGCATCCCGTACCCGCAGTGGGACTATCCGGGGCACGAGCTGCACGCCCGGCAGTGGCGGCTCACCCGCCTGGCCCTGGACTTGGTGAAGACCGCCTCGAAGGAGGCGCCCGGGTACGACCGGGCGCGGCGCCTCCTGGACGAGGGGCTTCACAGCTGCCAGTACTGGTGGGCCAGCTGCCGGCCCTGGTGGGACACGGGCATGGTGGAATGGGGCGCCAGGAGGCTCTTCGATGCGGTGGCCGTCCTGCAGCCCGCGCTGCCGCCGGAGCGTTCCCAGGAGGCGGCCGCCGCCCTCGATGCCGTGCTCCGGACGGCCCGCCGGTGGCAGGACTCCGGCGTGGCCAGGAAGCGCAAGGAGGAATACCTCAGGGAGCACGGCGAGGTCAGCTCGGAGCTCTCCTTCGGAGGTGACAGCCGGTGAAACAGGTCTATGTCATCCTGGCCTTCCATGCCCATGAGCCCTTGTGGGAGCTCCCCCAGATGCTGCTGGAGAACGTGGAGGACCTGGACCTGAAGAAGACGCTGGAAAGCGAGAACTGGATCGTCAGGCGCAGCGCGGAGGGCAGGGACATCTACCACTTGCTGGTCCAGTTTGCCCGCTCGATGCGGGCGCCGGTGGCCCTGGAGGCTACCAACGAGCTGCTGGTCCAGGTGGCCGGAGTCATGCCCCGGACATACGCGGAGCTGACGAAGGCGTACCGGGACAGGGTCATCTATCCGGTCTACGGCCACGCTCATCACACTCATGTCTCTCTCCTGACGGACGAGGAGGTCCGGGATGAGATCCGGCTCAACCGGGAGTACGTCCAGGAGGTTATGGGGGCGCCGCCGCCCCGCTACGCCGGCCTGTTTCCCATCGAGGATTCGCTGGACTCGGGCAAGCTGCAGGGCATCAAGGACAGCGGCATCGATTTCGTCCTCTTCCCCAACCTGGACCGGCGGAAGGCCCGCTACCGGGCCGACGGC
Source organism: uncultured Chloroflexota bacterium (assembly GCA_937860285.1). Lineage (GTDB taxonomy): Bacteria > Chloroflexota > Dehalococcoidia > UBA2247 > RBG-13-53-26 > JAFGCL01. The sequence continues at coordinate 1,101 of CALMBS010000374.1, read as the reverse complement.
CGGCTGGACGAGAAGCATGAGCCTTTCCTGATCGGCCCGGACATCATCGCGCTGCCGCGGCACTTTGCCGTGTCCCAGTACATCTGGCGGCCGATCACCAAATGGAAGGTCGACGGCGTGAAGAACCAGGGGTACCTGCTGGGGCGGTACTGGGTGCTTCCCGAAGAGTACCGGCGCCGCCGCTTCGCCCGTTTCCCCATCGGCCGGGCCCGGGCCGTTGACGAGTACTGCCGGGTCCTGCGCCGGGCCCTGCGGGAGGCCCCGGACAGAGGCCTGATCCTCTATATCCAGGACCTGGAGCTGATGGACTTCGGTGACGTGGCCCTGGATATCCTGGAGGCGGCCTGGAAGCGGGTCCTGAAAGAGGGGGAGGCCGGGGTGCGTTTCGTCAGTCCCGACGAGTATATCGAAGAGAGAGTCATGCCCCATCTCGATCGGCTGAAGAGGCTGCGCTTCCACCAGGTATCCTGGGCCCCCGAGATCCGGCTGGTCCTGCGCTACGACGGGCACTACCCTCCGCTGGAGGCGGGCCGGTACCGGGGCCTGGATGTCTCGAGAGAGGTCTTCCGGCGCTGGCCCTTCATCTTCTGGGAGCCGGGCCGCTACATTGTGGAGATGGCCAACTCGCTGCAGGACTCCTTCGGCATCGGCCGGACGGTGAGCGTGAGCGCCGGCCGGCTGCAGGAGATCGGGTACCGGTTTGACGAGCTGCCGCCCGAAGACCGGGTCGTGCTCCACTCCCGGATCATCAAGCGCGCCTGCAACTGGGGGTGGTTCCCCAACGAGGGGCTGCAGAAGAGGCCCTTTCTCCACGGCTACATCATGGCCGATTCACTGCTGAGGAGGCTGGAGGAGCAGGCCCCGGACCCGGGCCGGCTGGCGGTACCGCCCCCCGCCTGCTTCCGGGGGCTGGAGCGGATACTGGAGGTGATAATCGGCATCCGCTACCAGTACCTCTCCGAGGCCATGGTGGAGCTGGCCGCCGAGTCCGGAAGCGAGTACCGTGACGCGTTTCGCGAGCTGGGACGCTCCCTGGAATGGCAGGAGGAAGCCCGGCGGTCCATACTCCGCGCTCGCTTTCACGCCGGGAGGCTGGCCGCG
>CALMBS010000373.1 GCA_937860285.1 uncultured Chloroflexota bacterium | reverse complement strand
CCTGGTAAGATCGCTCACTGCCGACACGCTTGCCCGGACCTGGGGCGATACTAGCACAGGTCCCAGGGCAAGTCAATGGGCGGCGCCGGTCCGGGGCCGCCGGCCGGCGGCCCCTCGTCACCTGTGTGTGGCGGCCGGCCGTTTACCTTGCCTCGGACCCTCCATTATGCTAGACTCTAGCGTGGCGTAGGCCCGCCTCCAGGAGGTCGGGATGGGCGATTTTACACCCAAAACTATTGTTCAAGAACTAGATAGATATATTGTCGGCCAGCACGAAGCCAAGAGGGCGGTGGCCATAGCGCTTTCCAACCGGGAACGGCGCCGCAAGCTCCCGCCCGAGATCAGGTCGGACGTTGTTCCCAAGAACATACTGATGATCGGCCCTACCGGAGTGGGCAAGACCGAGATAGCCCGCCGCCTGGCGGCCATGATCAACGCGCCCTTCATCAAGGTGGAGGCCACCAGGTTCACCGAGGTGGGCTACGTCGGGCGCGATGCCGAGTCCATTGTCCACGACCTGGTGGAGATGAGCGCCCGGAAGGTGTACCACGAGCAGCTGAAACAGGTGGAGAGCAACGCCCAGCGGCTGGCCAGCGACCGCATTGTGGGCTACCTCTACCAGCAGATGACCCGCAGGGGCCGGAAGGTGGCAGAGAAGGGCGGCCAGCAGGCGTCGGGCGGCGGCACCACCAGGATAGCCAAGGGATCCGCGTCCCTGGCCGGCGGCCCGCTTTCGGCCGTGACCCGGGAGCGGCTGGCCAAGCTGCTGGCCAGCAACAAGCTGGACGACCACTTCGTGGAGATCGAGGTCTCCGAATCGGAGGCGGGCGGGATGTTCTTTGACCCCCGCCTGGACATGGAGCTGGACGGGGACCCGCTGTGGTTCGAAGATTCGGGCCGGGGCCGGGGCCGCCAGCGCAAGAAGAAGGTTCGCGTCCGGGAGGCCCGGCGCATCCTGGTCCGGGAAGAGGCCAACAAGCTCCTGGACTTCGACCAGGTGGTGGACCGGGCGCTCACGGACACGGAAGAGAACGGACTGGTCTTCATTGACGAGATCGACAAGCTCTGCGGACCGAAAATGGACATGGGACGGGATGTCTCCGGGGAGGGGGTGCAGCGCGACATGCTGCCCCTGCTGGAGGGCACCACGGTCATGACCCGCTATGGGCCGCTGAGCACAGAGCACATATTGTTCATCGCGGCCGGCACCTTCTCGCAGAACAAGCCCTCGGACCTGATACCGGAGCTCCAGGGGCGCTTTCCGCTGAGGGTGGAGCTGAACCCGCTGGCCCAGCAGGACTTTGAGAGGATACTGACGGAGCCGCGCAACTCCCTCACCAACCAGTAC
>CALMBS010000372.1 GCA_937860285.1 uncultured Chloroflexota bacterium | reverse complement strand
GGCGTGAAGCGGAAGCGGTTGTAGAAGGTGGCCACGCCGTAGATGGAGGCCGCCGACATGTGCATGAAATCGGCGATCGTGAGCAGGGCCTCTTTGGGCAGGTAGCCCAGCCGCTCCTGGACCTCCTCCAGGACCAGGATCAGCTCTACCCTCTCGCCCCGGTAGCGGGCCAGGATCTCGTGGAGCTCCTGCTCGATCTGGGCTTTGTCCCTCATACTTTTGAGCAGATTTCCGGCGGGTCGGCCACCGTCTCCCTGACGTATCTCAGCATATGGTTCAGGCAGGCCACGGTCAACTCGATCAGGTCTTCGCCGCTGGTCTTCCGCACCCGCCCGCCCGAGAAGAGCACCCGGAGGCCGGCGGGGAACTCATCGTCGGCCCGCTGGAAGACGAAGTGGATCTCGACCCCGGGGAAGACCTCCTTGCGCAGGGCCCAGTCCTCGCGCAGGCCCAGGGCCTCGACCTCCCCACCCACGTAGTCCGCCAGGCGGGCCGCGTCATCAACGTACCCCAGCGCCTCCTTCCGCAGGTCCACCTCCCGCTTCAGGAAGGCGTCGTGCGGCGCCTGCGGGCCGTCTATTTCCTTGAGCGTGAGCAGGTCCTTGTCTTTCAGGCCCATTCCGGCCTCCATTGTACCCCATCCAGGGGCGCGTGGGGCGCCTGCCCGGACGCTGGCCAGATTCCAGGCAGGCTGCCATCTAGCGCGTCACCCGGTAGATGACGAACCGGTCCCCGTCCCTCTTGTGGTAATACAGGGACTTATCGTCGGGCGAGAGCGTCGGGCCCTCCACGAAGCCGGTCGCGGCCGTGATCCTGCGCGGCGCCCCGAACGGGGACGAGGTATCCGTTCGGGCGGCGCCCCAGATGGCCGGGCTGCTGCCCTCGAGGCGGGTGAAGTAGAGCTCCAGCCCCGAGGCCGAGATGCACGGGGCATACTCCAGGCTCTTCGAGGTGTTGACCTGCTCCATTATGGTGGCGCTGCCGCTGTCCCGGACGAAGGCCGCCCCGTTCCAGGTGGCGACGAGGATATCGGCGGTCTGCGGCTGGCCGGAAGCGCTGAACCGGCTGTCCACGAAGTAGAGCGTGCCGCCGTCGGGGCTGATCTCGGCATCGAAATTCACTGTGCCGGGCGTGGCTGTCGATACGCCTGGCGCCAGATCGACGCCGCTGACGGTGCCGCTGGTAAAGAGGCCGCGGTAGATGGTGGACGCGGTCTGGTCGTAGCTCCGCGTCGACACGAAATAGAAGGCGCCGTCCTGGTCCATGGAGGCCACACCCTCGAGGGACGTCGTGTTCACGCCGCCGATCTCGCCCCGGTACTGGTAGGTGAGGTCGTCGATCCGCTCTGCCCAGTGCAGGTTGGTGTCCACGGCCGGGTCGTTGGAGTTGTTGAAGAAGAGGTAGCGGCCGTCCCGGCTGATGAAGGGCTCCATGGCGTGATCGTCGTAGCCCTGGATGGTCACCCGCTGCGGGCCGGCGAAGTCTCCCGGCTGCGGCTCGGGCTCCTCTGTCCTCTCGCAGCCCCAGCCGGCTGCTGCCAGGAGGCAGGCCAGCGCCAGGAGGGCGATGTGGAGAACGTGCCTCATCTACGTGTGCCGCGGCAACTGGGCGAATGATATGGCTAGCGGCCCTTCAGCCACCGCCCCGGCCCCCACTCTCCCGCGTCCGGCTCGTTGAAGAGGGCCTGGAAGACCGTGTCGGAGTGGAGCCAGGAGGACAGGCGGTCCATGTCCTGCACCGCCCGGCAGGCGTCCTTGGTGGCCGTAATGGCTGCCGGCCGGATGCGGCCTATCTTCCCGGCCAGCTCCTCGGCCTTCTGCATGAGCTGGCTGGAAGGGAACACCTGGTTGGCCAGGCCGATGCGGCCGGCCTCCCGGCCGTCGATGGTGTCACCCGTCAGGCACAGCTCCAGGGCCCTGGCCACGCCGACGCGCCAGGCCAGGTTGGTGGCCGCGCCGCCGCCGCCGGTCCACCCCAGGTTCTTCGCGTGCAGGTCGCTCAGCTGGGCCGTCTCCGCGGCCAGGATGATGTCGCAGGCCAGGGCCAGCTCCAGGCCCCCGGCGGTGCACACCCCGTCGATGGCGGCGATGGATATCTTTGGTGCCCAGGCCAGGCCCGCCAGGGTCGATGCCATGGGCTGTCTGGGCCGGCGCTGGCTCCAATGCGCTGCGGAGGGCGTCGCCTTCTTCTGGAGAGTGGGGTCGCCGGCCCTTACATCGCCTTCGTCCTGCTTGAGATCGACCCCGGCGCAGAAGCAGGGCCGGCCGTCGGACCTTGGCCCTCCGGTGATCACCAGCGCCCCGGCGTGCTCGTTGGCCAGCCACTCCTCGATGGCGGCGTCCAGCTCCTGCCACATGCGGGCGTTGATGGCATTGAGGGCGCCGGGCCTGTCAAGGGTGATGACGCAGTAGCCGTCTTCAGTGCGGAACCTGATGGTCTCATGGCTCATGTTGGTCTACCTCCCAGCTGGCTGAGGCCAACATAGCATGCGGAAGTGGATGGTGCAAGGGTTGCTCGGCGCGGGTCACGCCCGGGGCTCATCGGGGTGCTGCGCGCCGTGCCACGCGGCCACGACCCAGATCGTTTCGCCTCTTCCCCGATAGAAGAACCGGTACGGGGGCCCGACTACTTCCCGGAAGGGAAGATCAGGGAACTCGGGTAGGGGCCTCCCCGACTGGGGGAACTTCTCCAGTCGTGAAAGACTCCTGGCTGCCC
>CALMBS010000371.1 GCA_937860285.1 uncultured Chloroflexota bacterium | reverse complement strand
CCCACTACGGCCCGGCCAAGGCCGGAATCAACCAGCTGACCCGGACCCTGTCCCTGGAGCTGGGCCGCTGCAACGTCCGGGTCAACGCCATCTCGCCCGGGCTCATCGACACGGCGACGGAGCGCCAGCATATGCCGCCGGCGGCCTTCGAGAAGTACTCCAGGGCCGTCCCCCTGGGCCGGGCCGGGCAGCCGGGCGATATCCTCGGCCTGGCGCTGTTTCTGGCATCGGAGGCCTCCTCGTACATCAGCGGCGCCGTCATCCCGGTCTCGGGCGGGCCGCAGTGACCTCAGGCCCTTGACCTGGCCGGGCCTCCTGATGTCCGGGGCGGTCCGCCAGGGACTACGTAGCTGTCGCTACCCCCGGCCGGGTAGTCTTGCGAATGCGTCCGGATCCCCCGGGCTGAGATACTGGCACTGGCGAAAGGAGGCAGCAGGGAGATGACCGCCAGACAGAGAATTACGCCGAGCCTCTGGTTTGACCGCCAGGCCGAAGAGTCGGCCCGCCTCTACACCTCGATCTTCAAGGAGTCGAGGATCGGCAACATAGTCCGTGCCGGAAGCGAGGGCCGGGAGGTCCACGGCCTGCCGGCAGGCACCCCCATGACCGTGGAGTTCGAGGTATGGGGTCACAGATTCATTGCCATAAACGGCGGCCCCATCTTCAAGTTCACCCCCGCCGTGTCCTTCCTGGTGGCGTGCGACACCAGAGAGCAGGTCGACGCTCTCTGGGACAGGCTGGCCCAGGGCGGCATGGCGCTAATGGAGCTGGGCAGATACCCCTTCAGCGAGAGATACGGCTGGGTGCAGGACCGGTACGGCCTGTCATGGCAGGTGATGTTCATGGGAGACCGTCCTGTGAGCCAGAGGATCACCCCGACGCTGATGTTCGTCGGGGAGCTGTGCGGGAAGGCGGAGGAGGCCATCCGGTTCTACACGGCGCTGTTCCGCAGGGCAAGCGTCGGCGACACCGTCCGCTACGGCGCCGGCGAGGGACGCGACAAGGAGGGGACCATCAAGCATGCCTCCTTCACCATCGAGGGCCAGGAGTTCGCCGCCATGGACAGCGCCCTGGAGCACCTATTCTCGTTCAACGAGGCCATCTCGTTCCTGATCGAGTGCGAGACCCAGGGGGAGATCGACTACTACTGGGAGGGGCTCATCGCCGGCGGAGGACAGGAGGGCGTGTGCGGCTGGCTAAAGGACAGGTTCGGCGTTTCCTGGCAGGTTGTGCCCGGTGTCCTGGATAGCATGCTTCTGGACCCCGACCCGGAAAAGGTGTCGCGGGTCACCAGGGCCTTCATGTCCATGAAGAAGTTCGACATCGGGGTTCTGGAGGAAGCCTACAAAGGGAAAAGCGGACAGTCCAAAGCCGCCGAGGAGAAGAAACGATGACAAGAGTAAACACCTACCTCAATTTTGCCGGCAACACGGAGGAAGCCTTCGGCTTCTACAGACTCGTCTTCTGCGGGGACTTCACGGCCGTCGTTCGGTTCAAGGACATGCCGATCGATGGCGTGAAGATCCCAAAAGAGGACGAGAACAAAATCATGCACATCGGCCTGCCGATTGGCCAGGAAAGCGTACTGATGGCGAGCGACGCTCTTGAATCCCTCGGACAGTCTCTGATTCAAGGCAACAACGTCTACATCTCGGTCCACCCGGACACCAAGGAGGAGGCCGACAGGGTATTCAAAGCCCTTTCTGCCGGCGGCACAATTGAGATGCCGATGGCTGACCAGCCGTGGGGCGACTATTTCGGCAGCTTCAAGGACAGGTTCGGAGTAATGTGGATGGTCAACTACTCCTATCCGAAGGTACCCTGAGCCCTCAGGGCCCCGCCTTGCGGGCTGACCCAGGGCG
>CALMBS010000370.1 GCA_937860285.1 uncultured Chloroflexota bacterium | reverse complement strand
TGGGCGACAAGGTCGGCCTCTTCATCAACCGCATCGGCCTGGTCTCCTTCCGGACCACCTTCGACTGGAAGGTGCGAAGGGGGTACCTGCCGGCCAACCTGTCGCTCTTCCAGAAAGAGGAGTTCCCCCGGGCGCTGAAGGCCATGGCGGTGGCCTTCAAGGCGGGGCTCTCCGTGGGGGAAATGGTGGCCGTGGCGCAGGAAGGGGAGACCCTGGGGGACCGGGTCGTACCCAGCGGCAAGGTGGGCCTGGCCACGGTGTGCAGCGCTGTGGTCACCGGCGTGCTGCTCAAGGCCGGCGTGCCCATGGACTCCAAGTTCGGGGGCATACTGCAGATCAGGGGCGGGCGGCCGCTGCGTTTCGTGGAGCTCATCCACTACAGCGGCACCTCCCTGGACCCGTCGGAGGTCTTCATCAGGGGTGGAATGACTGACGTTACCGGGGCCGCCCGGCTGGGTGACGGCAAGGTGCTGGGCAACTTCGCGGAGGTGCCCGGCCAGTGCCGGCCCCTGGCCGAGGACATCATGGCCCGTCTCAAGGAGGCCCGCCTGGGCAGCCTGGTGATGATGGGCCGGCCGGGCGAACCGGTCTGCGAGTCGCCTGTGGACCCCAACCGGGTGGGAGTGCTGCTGCTGGGCGGCCTCAACCCGGTGGCGGCCGCCGAGGAAGCCGGCATTCAGGCGGAGAACGCCGCCATCTGCGCGGTGGTCGACTACGAGCGCCTGAAGAGCTTCTGGGACCTCTAGGCCGGGGCGCCGCCTCAGCGAAACACGAGGTAGGCCACGATCACCGCCAGGAGGCAGATGCCGGCTGACAGGAACGTCCGCCGGATATCGGGGCCCAGGTGACGGACCTGATACCTGGTGTCGGCTTTCTGCGGTCTGACGGTTGGAGCCGCTCTGACCCGTGACACCGGGGTGGGGTTGGGCGCCGCGGCGGCCGGCGGGGTGTTCGCCCCGGGCGCCGTCCTTGCTGCGTGTGGCCTCTGCCTTCTCCTCGACGCTCTGGACATGCCTCTCCTCCCTCGATGACGCGCCAGGGTCCGGGGGCGCCCTTTGCCGGCGGCGCCGCCTTGACCCGAGTGGTAAGTAAGTGTTAGCTTACATTATAGGCTAGGCGGCGGATACGTCAATCCGACAGCCGGGAGGAGATGCACCTGTCCGCCCGGGCGGGGCATGACCCAACTTGCAGGAGGTGACTTGGGGAACGTCTATTCACTCTACGTGGGCGATGACTGCCGGGTGTCCGGTCTTCTTCAGGGGCGCATCACGTACGCCGGCATGCCCGGACCCGGCACGTTCTCACTGGTGCACAAGCGCGATGTCGGCGCCCAGTATGCCTATAACCTCTTCTACTCGGTGGCCTCCCGTGAGATCTCCGTGGGCGGCGTGCATATCCGCGTGGAGAGCGTCAACCCGGAGATGATCACTATACATGTCCGGGAGCCGTAGACCCGGTCAGCCATATCTCAGCACCAGGTAGAGGTTGCAGAGGCCGACCACCACCAGCGTGGCCGGAACGGCGTACCTGCAGTACCGGCCCCAGCTGATCCGGTAGCCTTCCTTCTCGGCGATGGCCGTCCCCACCACGTTGGCGGAGGCCCCGATGGGGGTGGCGTTGCCCCCTATGTCGGTGCCCAGGGCCAGTGACCAGGCCAGGGGCTGCTGGGCCTCGGGACCCATGGAGAGGGCCAGGGTGCCGATCACGGACCGCATCGTGGCGGCGAAGGGGATGTTGTCCACGATGGCGGAGGCGAAGGCGGAGATCCACAGGATGAAGGTCATGGCCACGATGAGGCTGGACCCCGAGGCGTCACCGATGCGCTCCGCCAGCTCCTCGAGGACCCCGGTGGCCTCCAGCCCGCCCACGCAGACGAAGAGGCCAAAGAAGAAGAGCAGCGTCCGCCAGTCGACGCCCCCCATTATGTGCCGGATCTCGGCATGAGAGGCTTCAGTCCGGCACACCAGCCCGGCGGCGATGGTGAGCGCGGCCGCGATGCAGCCGATGAGTCCCACCGACAGCCCGGTCTGGGCGTGGGTGACCAGGAGCGCCACCACCAGGATGAAGATGGCCGTGCTGAGCATGAAGAGGCGGCGGTTGCGTATCGCCTCCCGCGGCTGGGGATACTGGTCGGGGGACCCGGGCGGGTGGCTGGCGGCCTGCTCCCGCAGCGCCTTGCGGAAGAAGAGGTAGAAGAAAGCCACCACGGCGATCATGCTGATCCAGGCTATGGGGCCGGTGTTGAAGGCGAAGTCGGCGAAGCTGTAGTTGAAATGGGTGCCGATGATGATGTTGGGGGGGTCGCCGGACATGGTGGCGCTGCCGCCCGTGTTGGCGGCGAATATCTCGGCCATAATGACCGGCACCGGGTCGAACTTCAGCAGGCGGGCCAGCTCAACGGTGACGGTGGCCAGGAACAGCATCACCGTGATGCTGTCGATGAACATGGACAGAAAGCCGGACAGCAGCATGAAGGTGATCAGGATGGGGACCAGGCGGTACCTCACCAGCCTGGCTACCAGCAGGCACAGCCAGCGGAAGAAGCCGGCGGCGCCCATGCCCTCCACCATGACCATCATGCCGCCGATGAAGATCATGGTCTGCCAGTTGACGCCGCCCACCTCGGGGCCGCTGCTGGCGGTCACGGCCGCGGCTTCTGAAGCGTGCCGGCCGTACCACCAGTGAAGGTCGGTCAGGTCGTAGAGGCGCAGCACATGCCACAGGCTGCCGGCCCCGTCATCGACCAGGGTGAGGATGAGTACGGCTGTCAGGGCAGCCCCCGCCAGCGCCGGGACGTAGCGGTGGACCTTGCCCTGCATGATGGCCAGGAACATGGCGGCGAAGACCAGGATGGCCAGTATCTGGGCCAGGCTCATCGGCGTACGGTGATCCCCGTGACGAAATGCATTCTACTGCCTCAGACATCGTGTCGCCTGGCCGGGCCGAGCCTCCCCGACCCCATCAGCTGCGCCCTTCCCTTACGCCTGTCGAAGGCATGCCTGGCTGGCGCCAGGGACGCTCTGCGGCGGTTGGCTGCGGTGACATGCAAGTAATCATACACTTACCAGTCTGGCCGGTCAACGAGCGGATGACGCTGCGGCTGCCGGCAGAGGCTGCCGGCAGAGTCTTGTAATGGACGCTGGGCAACTGTATCATATGGCCGGGGGGACGGCATGAGAGCAGAAGGAGCGAAGGTGTCCCGGAAACCGCGGAGGCGCCAGCCCACCGAGGTGCGCCGGACGCAGATCGCCGACGCCGCCAGAGTGGTGGCCGTCAAGCACGGCAGCGAGCATGTCACAGTGCGCCGGATCGCCAATGAAATCGGCGTCTCCGAGGGGGCCCTGTACCGGCACTTCAAGAGCAAGCACGACATCCTGTCCCTCATGGTGGAGAGGATCGAGGAGGACCTGGTGCGGGACATCGAGGAGGGGAGCGCCGGCGGCGGCACGCCTCTGCAGATGCTCGATCGGTCGCTGCGCAACCATGTCCGCGGCATCCGGCAGAGGAAGGGGATATCCTTCCAGGTGGTCGCGGAGGTGATCAGCCTGGGGGACAAGAAGCTCAACAGGCAGGCATCGAAGGCCCTGCAGGCCTATACGCACCGCATCGCGGACATCCTGACCGCTGCCATCGATGACGGAGAGGTGCGGGAGGACGTTGACCCGGAGAAGGCCGCCGGCCTCATCGCCGCCTCTCTGCAGGGCCTGGTCAGCCGGTGGGCCCTGGGGGACCATGAGCTCGACCTGGAGGGGGAGTACCAGGCCGCCTGGCTGCTGCTTCGCCAGGCTATTGTCCGGCGCAGCTAAGCTGTGGTAGGATAAAGTAAACACATGTTTACTTAGGTGCTTGGACTGCGGAGTCCGCAAGAGGAGGAGAGTGACCATGTACAAACACATCCTGATCCCGCTTGACGGTTCCAAGCTGTCTGAGGCAGCCATTGCGCACGCGGAGAAGCTGGCGAAGGGTTGCGGAACGCTGGATGTCACCCTGCTGAGGGTGGTGGAGCGCACCCAGGGCTACCGGAAGGTGGTGGACCAGACCCAGCAGGTGCCGGACAAGGTGGTCAGTGAGCCCGTCAGCCGGAAGGAGCGAGACGCCGGGGCATATGTCACGAAGATGGCCCAGAAGCTCTCCGAGCGGGGGCTGACCACGTACTCCAAGCTGGTCATCGGAGACCCCGCCCAGGCCATCATCTACCACGCGGAACACAGCCCCTGCGAGATCATCGTCATGGCCTCCCACGGGCGCTCCGGGCTGGGCCGCTGGGCCCTGGGCAGTGTGGCCGACAAGGTGGTCCGGGCCAGCACGGTGCCTGTCCTGCTGGTCGGGCCGCGGGAGAAGGTCCGCGGCACCTGATCCGCACTTCCAATCCGACCATCCAGACCCATTGACTGTCTTGTCCGTGTGCGGCCCGAATCGGGGCTGGCCGGGCCTGCCGTCAGACCGTTGCCGGCCACTGCCACGGACCCCGGTGCAGACTTATGGACCTGCTCATATCACTTGGCCTTCTGCTGATAATCGCCAAGCTCCTGGAAGGGGTGGCCACCCGGCTGCGACAGAGCGCCCTGGTGGCCTACGTGGCCGCGGGCATTGTCCTGGGGCCGGTGCTGGGCGCCGTGGAGGCCACCCGGGACCTGGAGCTGTTCTTTGGCATCGGGGTGGTCTTTCTGTTCTTCCTCGTAGGGGCGGAGGAGATGGATGTCTCGGGGCTGGCGGCCACCCTGAAGGGGCGGTTCTTCCTGGCCGGGGCACTGGCCTTCCTGGTGCCCTTTGGTTTCGCCATGGCAGTCATGTTGACGGTGCTGGACCTGCCGGTGGGAAACGCCATTGCTGTGGCAGGCATCCTGGCGCTCTCCAGCCTGGGGGTGGTGGCCAAGGTGCTGAGCGACCTGGGGCGCCTACGGGAGCGGATCGGCCTGGAGGTCTTCACCACCGTGGTCATCCTGGAGATCATAGGCCTGCTGGTGGTCTCTTTTTCCATCCGCGACATCGCGGGCGAGGAGCCTTTCACCCCGTGGACCGTCCCGGTCCTGCTGGGCGAGGTCCTGGCCTTCTCCGTGGTCTCCTGGCTGCTGGCCAGCAAGGTCTTCCCGAGGCTGGTCGCCTGGCTGCGCCGCGTTATTGATGCGCCGCAGCTGGCCATGGGACTGATCACCGGCGGGCTGCTGCTGACGGTGGGCCTGGTCGACAGGATCGGCATACACGGCTCGCTGGGCGCTCTCCTGCTGGGGGTGTCCCTGTCCGGGTTGCCGCACCGCCTGCGGACCGAGATCCTGCCCGGCGTCCGGGGCCTGGCCCACGGTCTCTTCATCCCGCTGTTCTTCGCCTCCGCCGGGATGCACCTGGACCTGTCGTTCACCCGGCTGCCCGCCTGGTCCATAGCGGCCGTCGTGGCCGTGGCCGTCGCGGGCAAGTTCGCCGGCGCCCTGGCAGGCGTGATGGTGGCGCGCCTGGACAGACCCCTGGCCATTGCCTCCGGCATTATGGGGAAAGGGGTGGTGGAGATCGCCCTGCTGGTGGTCATGCTGAACATGGAGGCCATTTCCCCTGAGCTCTTCTCGCTGCTGGTCCTGGTCATGATCGGCTATCTTCTCATGGTGCCGCCGGTAATGGGCTACGCTGTCGGACGGGCCGGACTCGCCCGGGGCGATGGGAAGCCCAGGGTGCCCAGGCTGGTGGTGCCGTCCTTTGCCCGGTATGCCCTGGACAACAAGACCGTGCAGGATATAATGGAGAAAGGCCGGCAGTTCCCGCTCTCCATCATCACCATACAGAGCTTCATAGACCTCTGGGCGGTCCCCGACCAGTCGGACTACGTGGTCATGGAGGAGCCGGGCAAGCTGGCCGGGGTGCTGTACCTCAAGGACATCCGTCACATCGACAAAGACCGGTGGGGCACCGTTGTCCTGCACGATCTGCTGGAGTTCGAGCCGGCCGTAACCTGGCCTGACGAGCTGCTGGATGACGTGACCCGGCGCATGGCCGACGTCAATGTGACGGTGGTCCCGGTGGTGGAACGGTCGACCGGTGAGCTGGTGGGTTCCTTGACGAGCAGCGATATCATTGCCTCCGTAATAGGAGAGGGGAGAAGGGGTGCGCCATCGACTGGCTGAGGGCCAACGAGGAGATGCTGCTGGCCGTGGCGGCGGGGCTGTCGGGCCTCATCGCCTGCCTTTCGCTGCGGGAAGTGGCCCGCCGATGGCTGCGGAAGTGGTCCCGGGAGACCGGCTGGAAGGGGTTCGAAATCCTCCGAGATACAACGGGGTTCCCCTCGATCATCTGGGCGGTGGCCATAGGGGCCTGGCTGGCCATCATGGTGTACGCCATACCGACCCACAGCCTCTCCTCAAGCTGGATGCACTATGTCAGCAAGGGGCTGTGGACCCTCTTCGCGCTGTCCCTGGCCCTGGCCCTGCTCTCCATGGCCGACAGGCTCATCGGCCTGTGGGGCGAACACCTCAGGGCCCTTGAACGCGATACCAGGGCCCTCTGGTATCTGGTGCGCATCGTGGTGGTGGTGGTGACGGTACTGACGCTCCTGGAGATCTGGGGGGCGAACCTCACCGCCGTCCTCCTGGCCATGGGCATCCTGACCCTGCTGGCCGTACTGGTGATGAGAGACATCGGCCCGGACCTGGTGGCCGGGGTACAGGTGAGCTCGGCCAGGCACTTCAAGGCCGGCGACTACATCAAGCTCAGGGAGACCGGCGAGGAGGGGTACGTCGCGGCCATGAGCTGGCGCAACGCCACTGTCAGGGGGCCGGGCGGGAGCATCACTATCATACCCAACAGGAAGCTGGCCGACAGCACGGTCATCAACTACGGGCAGCCG
>CALMBS010000369.1 GCA_937860285.1 uncultured Chloroflexota bacterium | reverse complement strand
GGCATCTACTTCCGGCCCCTTCTTGGTCCAGCCGCCCTCGATCCCGTACGGAGCGTGCATTTGGAGGAAGGAGACGTATCCGCCGTATGGTGAGTGAACCAGGTGCGGATCCCAGAAGCTCTCACAGGTGGCATGCCCGCCGATGAGCTTGTAGTCCAGCTTGCCCTTGATGACGTTGTTCCAGTGGGCCACCACCTGGTCGGTGGTGTCGAAGCCGACGACGGTCATGAAGCTTTCGCTGGCCCAGGGGTCATCGCACTTGTACTTCGGCATCTCCTTCGAGACGATGTGGACGGTGTGGTAGCTCCACTTGTCGCACTTCCAGGCCTCGGCGCTGTCCTTCAGGAAGGTGCCGGGCAGGTTCTTGGCGCCGATGAGGTCCAGGAAGGTGGTCTTGGGGTCGAGGCTGGAGACCACCACCTTGGCGTTCAGCTTGCGGCCCTCCCGGAGCTCGATGCCGGTGACGTTGCCGTTCTGCACCACTATACGGGAGGCTTCGGCCGCCTCCACGATGATCCCGCCGTTGGCATGTATCTCGCGGGAGAAGGCGCCGGCCAGCTTGTGCGAGCCGCCGACCAGGTAGGACTTGTCCATGGCCCTGGTGAGCAGCAGGGGCACGAAGAGCCCCACGCCCGTCTCATTGGGGTCGAGACCCCACATGCAGGTGGCGTAGAGCAGCAGGGCCCGCAGCTTGTCGTTCTCGAAGTGCTCCTTCATGACGGCCAGGGGGCTCATCTCGTTCAGCTCCAGGAGCTCGCGTCCAATCTCGGTCTTCTGCATGGTGACGATGAGGTCCAGGGAGGGCTTCGCCGGCAGGTAGGTGGCCGGGCCCACGATCTCGTCCATCATGCGACGCCAGGTCCGGATGTGCTTGCCGAAGGCCACCGCGTCCTTGTGGGAGAACTTGTGGATGGAGTCCACGGTGTCCTCCGCCATCTTGGTCAGCGCCAGCGAGGTGCCGTCGCTGTACACCATGGCCATCTGCTGGTTGGGCTTGACCCAGGTCAGGGCATGGCGGTCGAGGTTGAAGTCCTTCATGGCCGGCATGTAGTCCACCATCATGTGGTAGATGGCGTGTATGTTGGAGTAGTAGCCCGGGAAGAGGACCTCTTCGGTGGCCAGGCCGCCGCCGACCTCGTACCGGCGCTCCACCACCACCACCTTGGCGCCGGCCTTGGCCAGGTAGGCCGCCGTCATAAGGCCGTTGGGCCCGCCGCCGATGACGACGACGTCCCAGTTGGTTTCCATGGGGAACTCATCGAATTGTTTTCCGACCAATGCATCCATTCCCATCTCAGTTCTCCTTCTTTAAGGCCGCTTCGCCGACTTCTTGCCCGGCGCCGGGATGTAGTATGGCGCCGAGTACCACCACGGGCCCGGCTCGACCAGGCCGTCCTCGATCAGGATGTGCATCAGGTTGTAGGGGATGGCCTGCAGGAAGAGGCCGCCGGGATGGCAGCTTGTCTGATTGCACAGGTACAGGCCGTCTATCGGCGTCTTGTAGCGGGCCAGCTCCGGCACGGGCCGGTTCTCCGCCCACTGGTCATGGCAGTGCCGGGTGCCGCACCAGGTGCCCCCGATGAGGCCGGTGTTGCGGAACTCGGAGTCGTAGGGGGTGTTGGTCCAGACCTTGATGATGTTGTCCGAGTTGAGGTTCTCGTAGACCAGGCTCATGGACTTGATGATGTGCTGGGTGAGCTTGTCTTTGATCTTGTTGATGGCGTCCGGCCCGTCCACGTGGTATTCCGGCGGCGGCACCAGGTAGTAGACCGGCGACATGATGTGGCCCTCAGGCCGGGTGACCTGCTTGTCGGTGGGCTCGAACCTGACGTAAGGTGTAGACAGCCACAGCGTCCTCTCCGGCGGCATCCGGGGGTTGCCCCGCCACCCGTCCACGTCGGCCACGTGGTCGTAGTAGATCTCGCGGGAGTCCTGCGGGTACCCGCCGCCCACGAAGCCTCTGTCGGCCCAGGGCTTCCGGGGCTTCAGCCTCTCCCGGGTGTAGAAGTGGAAGTTGAAGATGCTGCCGCCCTTGAGGCTGATGTCATTGACCTTCTGCAGGAGGCCCTGGTCGCAGTGGTTCTTGCCCACCAGCTTGTTGAAGGTCTGCCGGACATCGACGTCGCTGATGACGGCCTTCTTGGCCCAGATCTTCTTGCTGGCCTGGGTGGCGGTCTCTCTCAGCCGCACGCCCACGGCCACGCCGTCGTTGATGATGATCTCATCGACGGGGCAGCAGGTGCGGACCGTGGCCCCGTTGGCTATGGCGCAACGCAGCACTGCGTGGAAGTAGTCGTGCATGCCTCCGCGCGGCGGTCTCATGCGCCCCAGGATGAGGAGGGTGATGGCGCAGGCCCAGGCCGGGACGGCCACGCCCTTCCAGTGGCCGGCGGCGCCGGAGTACCAGGCGACGACCGCCTGCTGCACCTTCCACGGCTCGCTCTCCAGGTGCTGGTCCATCAGGTCGAACATGTCGTAGTCCAGCATCTCCTCGGTCCACACGTCGGGCTGGTACTTCTTGTAGACCTGCATGTAGGGGATGTTGTCCGCGGTCACCTCTATCTCGGAGGGGTGGGGCGGGGTCCAGAAGACGGAGCGGAGCAGCTCCTGGGTGAACGCCGGCGAGGCGAGCAGCCCGGCCATCTTGGCGAACCCCAGCTTGTCCTTCTCGGTGAGCGGCGACATGCCGTTGCTGACGGCCACGCCGCGCTCCGCGTCGGCCATGAGGTCGCCCATCTCTCCTTCACCGACCCGCCAGCCGTACTTCCACAGCTCCAGCTGCTCGTAGCCGGGCGCCGATGCCCCGTAGATCATAATGGCGTGGGGGTTGATCTTGACCCCGGCGATTGGCTCAGTGTTCTCGCCGGCGCCGCCGGCCTCCGGCCGCGCCTCCAGGACACAGACGCTCTGCCCGCCCTTGGCCAGGTAGGCGGCCAGGGTCACACC
>CALMBS010000368.1 GCA_937860285.1 uncultured Chloroflexota bacterium | reverse complement strand
GTCCACGGTCGTCGAGAACAGGGAGCGCATCGACGGCCTCATCGCCCGTTTCGCCCCGGCGTGGCCCCTGGACCAGATCGCCATTGTCGACCGCAACATCCTGCGCCTGGGCATTGCCGAGATCATCTTCGACCTCGTTCCGGTGAAGGTGGCCATCAACGAGGCGGTGGAGCTGGCCAAGACGTACGGAGGGGAAAGCTCCTCCAAGTTCGTGAACGGAGTGCTGGGCTCGTTGTATACTGAGCATTGTCAATAGAAAACCAAGTGAGGAGGGTCAGGTTATAGTGGCTACGATCTTTGAGAGAGTAAAGCGGATCATCGTTGAGCAGCTGGGAGTGAAGGATGAGGAGGTCACCCCGAAAGCCTCCTTCATCGAGGATTTCAACGCCGACTCACTCGACCTGGTCGAGCTGATGATGGCCCTGGAAGAGGAGTTCAGCAAGGGCGGCAAGAAGGTGGAGATCCCCGATGAGGACGCCAGGAGGATAGTCACGGTGCAGGATGCCGTCGACTACATCACCGACCTGGGCGCCGCCGACGAATGATGGTGGACCGTCTTGAGTGGAAAACGAAGACACACTGCCCGAACTGACCCTCTTTCCGCATACGGCAGCGACAGGCCACCAGGGACACCTCGCCATCGGCGGCTGTGACACCGCCGCCTTGGCGGCCACCTACGGCACGCCGCTCTACATCTTCGACGAAACCACCCTCCGCGCCAAGTGCTCTGAGTACCGGCGCGAGTTCGGGGAGCGCCACCCCGACACCCTGGCCATCTACGCCTGCAAGGCCTTCGCCAATCAGGCCCTCATCCGGCTCCTCCAGCAGGAAGGCTTCGGCCTGGACGTCGTCTCCGGCGGGGAGATGCACCTGGCCCGGTCCGCCGGGTTCCCCCCCGGCCTGGTCTACTTCCACGGGAACAACAAGTCCGGCGACGAGCTGCGGCAGGCGCTGGAGTGGGGCGTGGGCCGTGTCGTGGTGGACAACTTCCACGAGCTGGACCAGCTGGGCCGGCTGGCGGCCGGCCTCGGCCTGACACAGGACGTGCTGCTGCGCCTCTCTCCAGGCGTTGATCCTCACACGCACAGCCACGTGGCCACCGGCATCCTCGACAGCAAGTTCGGCTTCCCCATAGCCACCGGGCAGGGAGAGGAAGCTCTCACCAGGGCCATGTCTACGCCGGGCCTCAACCTCGTCGGGCTGCACACGCACCTGGGCTCCTCGCTCTACGAGGTCGGGCCCTACCGGGAAGCCATCGGCATCGTCCTCCGGTTTGCCGCCGGGATGAGGCAGCGGCACGGCTTCGACCTGGCAGAGATGAACGTCGGAGGAGGGTTTGCCGTGCAGTACCGGCTGGGCTCGCCGGCGCCCCCGGTCAGCGCCTATGCCGCAGCCATCGTGTCGGCCATGAGCGACGGGACCCGGGAGCTCGGGCTGCGGCCCCCCCGGCTGGTGATAGAGCCGGGCAGGAGCATCGTGGCCCGGGCCGGGACGGCGCTGTACACCGTCGGCGGCGCCAAGGACATACCCGGGGTCCGCCGCTATGTCTTCGTCGATGGGGGCATGGGCGACAACATCCGCCCGGCCCTGTACGACTCGGAGTACGAAGCTGTGGCCGCCAACAAGATGGGGCAACCTCGGACCGAGCTGGTCACCATCGCCGGCAAGTTCTGCGAGTCCGGCGATATACTCATCAGGGACATACGCCTGCCGGGGCTGGAGCCAGGGGACATCCTGGCCGTGCCGGCCGCCGGCGCCTACTCCATTCCCATGGCCAGCAACTACAACGCCTCGCTCCGCCCGGCCATCGTGATGGTCAGAGCGGGGCGGGCCACCCTGATCAGACGGCGGGAGACCTACGCGGACCTAACGGCCGCCGAGGCCGACCCGCCACCCCATGAGATGACACGGCCATGTGGCAACTGACGGGGCATGCCAGGGCCATCGGCCTTCTCCGCCGCAGTCTGGAGGGCGGCCAGCTCTCGCATGCTTATCTCTTCGTCGGCCCGCCGCACGTGGGCAAGTACACCCTGGCCCTGAACCTGGCCCAGGCCGTCAACTGCGCCTCGGGCGACCCGCCCTGCCAGGAGTGCGCCCCCTGCCGCCGCATCGCCGCCGCGAAGCATGCGGACGTCCACGTCGTGGACCTGCTCTCCGTCGAGAAGAAGGAGATCGGCATTCGCCAGGTGGCGGACATGCAGAGCGCCGCCCACCTCCCCCCCTTCGAAGGCCGCTACAAGGTGTTCGTCTTCGACCGGGCAGAGATGCTGTCCCACGAGGCCGCCAACTCCCTGCTGAAGACCCTGGAGGAGCCGCCGCCGCACGTTCTCATCATCCTGCTGACCGCGAGGGAGAGCGCCCTGCTGCCCACCATCGCGTCGCGCTGCCAGCGCGTGGAGCTGCGGCCCCTGCCCGCGGCCAAGGTGAGAGAGGCGCTCATCGCCGATCATCACGTTGCGCCGGACAGGGCCGATCTGCTGGCCAGGCTGTCCGGCGGCTGCCCCGGCTGGGCTGTCCTGGCCCTGCGGGACGAGGGGGTGCTGGCCGAGCGGGAGGAGAGGCTGGCCGACTTCGCCCGGCTCTGCGATGCCGGCACTCACGACCGCCTGGCCTACGCGGCCGACCTGGCCGGCATCTTCAGCAAGGGACGGGACAGGGTGGCCGGCACCCTTTCCGAGTGGCTGCTCTGGTGGCGGGACGTCCTGCTCATCAAGTGCGGCAACGGCCGCTGGATCGTCAACGCCGACCAGGAGGAGGCCCTGCGCCACCAGGCCGCCAGGAACAGCCCGGACGCCATCCGCGGCTTCATGCACGCCATCGGGCGCACCGCCCGGGAGCTCGATCAGAACGCCAACGCGCGCCTGGCCCTGGAAGTGCTGCTGCTCAATATGCCATAGAGAGGATGGAGGAGAGAAGTTGAGATCCGAAGAAGGCCCGGAGAGACTCATCCGGTCCCACCTCGCCAGCATGAAGCCCTACGCCTACGTGCCCCCCCTGGAGTCGGCCACGGGCGAGAGCGGCGTGCCCACGGACCGCATCATCAAGCTCGACGGCAATGAGAACCCCTATGGCTGCTCCCCGAAGGTGCATGAGGCACTGGCCAGGTTCCCCTACTACCACATCTATCCGGATTCCGAGCAGCATGAGCTCCGGCAGGCCCTGCAGGACTACACGGGCGCTCCGGCGCACACCATCATCCCCGGCAGCGGCAGCGATGAGCTGATCGAGTTCGTCATGCGCCTCTTCATCGACCCCGGTGACAGCGTGATCAACTGCGTGCCCACTTTCGGCATGTACCAGTTCAGCACCGACGCCTGCGGGGGCAAGGTCATCGCCGTCCCCCGCGACGCCCGCTTCGGCCTCGACATCCCCGCGGTGGCGCGGGCCGCCCGCGAAGGGGCCAAGGTCATATTCGTGGCCAGCCCCAACAACCCCACCGGCAACCTGGCCTCTGACGAGGAGGTTGCCGCCCTGCTGGCCCTCCCCATCATCGTGGTCCTGGACGAGGCCTACGCCGAGTTCAGCGGCCGGACGCTGGTACCGCTGGTCCGGCAGCACGACAACCTGATCGTGCTGCGCACCTTCAGCAAGTGGGCCGGCCTGGCCGGCCTCCGCGTGGGCTACGGGGTATTCCCGGAGCGCATCGCGGACCTCCTGCTGCGCATCAAGCCCCCCTACAACGTCAACGCAGCGGCCCAGGTGGCCGCGCTGGAATCGCTGCAGGACCTGG
>CALMBS010000367.1 GCA_937860285.1 uncultured Chloroflexota bacterium | reverse complement strand
ATGATCTCCTGCAGGGCCCTCTCCGGCCCCATGGACGGCCGGTAAGGCCGGTGCGAAGACATGGCCTCCACTACGTCGGCCACGGCCAGTATGCGCGCCTCCAGGAGGATGTCCTCACGGCCGATCCCACCGGGGTACCCGGAGCCGTTCCACCGTTCGTGGTGCTGGAGGATGGTCCTGGCCACCGGCCAGTGGAACTCGATCTTCTGGAGTATGTCGAAACCCACCCTGGAGTGGGTCTTGATCATCACGTACTCCAGATTGCTGAGCCTCCCGGGTTTGCTCAGGATCTCGGTGGGAATGGCGATCTTGCCGATATCATGCAGCAGGCCGGCCACCTGAACACCCTGGACCCGGGCGGGCGGCAGACCCATCACGCGGGCGATAGCGCAGGCCAGGTCGGTCACGCGCATCTGGTGGCCGGCGGTGTACGGATCGCGGGTCTCGATGGTGGTGGTGAAGGCCTCTATGGTGGACTGCATGGTCTTCTCCAGCCTCTTGAGGCTGCTCTGCAGCTCCTGCTCCACCCGCTTCCTCTCGGTGATGTCGCGATTGATGCCGCGGTAGCCAAGCAAGCTGCCGTCGGCCTCAATTATGGGGACGGCGCTGGACTCCAGTACCACGCGGTGGCCGTCCTTGTGGATCCAGGTGTTTTCCAGGAGGGAGAAGGGCAGGCATGATGCCACGAGGGTGCGGACGTCCTGGCGCACTTGGCGCACCTCCCCCTGGTCCATGAACTCGTAGGGGGTGTGCCCCAGAAGCTCGTCCGGCTGGTAGCCCAGCATGTCCCGTATCCTCGGGCTGACGTAGGAGTACCGGCCGGCCCGGTCCGTCTCCCAGACCAGGTCGGAGGTGGTCTCCACCAGGCCGCGGAAGCGCTCTTCGCTGGCCTTCAGCGCCTCCTCGGCGCGCCGGCGCTCGCTCACGTCGCGGGCCACGCAGTGGAGAGCGGCCAGTTTCCCGCCGGAATCGCGTATGGCGCTGACCCGGTTCTCCAGCCAGACCGTGGAGCCATCCTGGCGGTAGTATTCCATCTCGATAGTCAAGGTCCGTTGCGGGTCGGTGCCGGGGTCCTGTTCCAGGACCAACTGCTCCCTGAAAGCACTCCGGGCCCGGGCCAGCGACTCGGGCGTGACATGCTGGGTCACGTCACGCTCCAGGTGCTCGCGGGGCGTGAAGCCCAGGACGGTCTGCACCGATGGGCCAACGTAGGTGGTGCGGAGATCCAGATCGGTCATGAAAATCATGTCGTTGGTGTTCTCCGTCAGGAGGCGGTACTTCTCCTCGGACTCCCGCAGCGTCTTCTCCGCCAGCCGTTTCCGGGTTACGTTGCGGATCAGGGCCATTATGGCGGGCTTCCCCCGCCATGCGGAGGGGATCTCCCGCACCTCTGCCCACAGGGGCCGACCCGTGGCGTCGGTCCACTTCATGGTGATGACCTCGGAGGGCGTCCTGCCGGCCAGGATCCGGTCGAGGAGCTCCCCGATAGACTGCTTCTCATCCGGATCAACGAAGTCCATGGGCGAGCGGCCCACCATCTGCTGCCTCGAAACGCCGGCCACCGCGGCCACGGAGGGGTTGGCATAGACGAGCCTCCCATCCTGCACGATGACGATACCCTCATCCGCGGCATCCATCAGCTGGATGCGGCTTTCCTCGGCGGCCCGGAGAGCGCCGTCCTTAGCTGCCTCCGATGTGATCTCTACCAGGGTGGCCAGGGCGGCCTTCCGGCCCTCGAAGTCCACCAGGGCGCTGGTGACCGAGACGTATATCTCCCTGCCGTCCCTGGCGGTCATCCGGATCACAGCGGGAATGGGGCGGTCCTCGTGGAGGGCGCCGGCCACCAACCGGGCCAGAAAAGCCTGGTGTTCCCGGGCAACGTGGTCCACTGGATTGACGCCGACCATGGCCCGGGGCGATCCGAAGCCGAACATCCTGGCGGCGGCTTCGTTGGCCAGCAGTATGCGGCCGGTGGCGGGGTCAAGTACCACAGCGCCGTCAACGTGGTTATGGGGCAGAAGCCTGTCGGGATCAGGAGTCGACTGTCGATCCATGCCCCCTCCCTGGCTCGCTGCGGCACTGGCGCCACGACCAGGCCGCGTGGTGAATGCAGCTAGATTATACTACATCATGCCACTGTTGACGCTGATGGACTGCCCGGTGATCATGCCGGCGCGGTCGGAGGCCAGGAAGGCGATGGTCTCGGCCACCTCGTCGGAGGTGGGAAACCTGCCCAGCGGGTAGTAGCGGGCGTAGTGTCCGGCGAGACCCTCCTGGCCCGGGGTGCTGACCAGCGCCGCGTTGACCACGTTGATGCGGACGCGGGACGACCCGACCTCTTTGGCCAGGCAGGTGGCGAAGGTCATGATGGCGGACTTCGACGCCGCGTACATGCTCTCTCCCCGGGGGTTCATGCGGGCGGAGTCCGATCCCATGCAGACAATGCTGCCGCCCCTCTGGGCCAGCATGGGCTTGAGGGCCGCCTTGATGGCATTCAGGGTGCCCCAGAAGGTGACGTCGACGACCCGGTGGCTCTCGTTCAGGCTGGTCTGGGCGAAGCCCCCGGCGCCCATGTACGCCGGTATGGTAACCAGGACGTCGACCCGCTGAAACTCCCCGACGGCCCGGTCCACCATGGCGGCGCAGTCCTCGAAGCTGGTGACATCGGCATAGGTGGCGATGGACCTGGCCCCCATGCTCCTCGCCTGCTGGGCCACCCTGTCCGCCCACCCCCGGTCTATGTCGTTGGCCACCACGGCAGCGCCCTCGGCCGCCAGCTTGTAGGCCACGCTGGTCCCGATGCCGCCGCCCCCCGCCCCGGTCACGATGGCCACCTTGCCCTTGAGGTTCAGGTCCATGGTTCCCTCCTGCCTTGCCTGATAGTCCCCGGCGCTGTCCGGGGCCGCGACAGTATCAGGATAGGGGTTTGGCCGGGGGTCTGACAACCCGGGTGCGGCGGCGGAGGGCCGGCGGGATGATGCCGGGGGTCAGCTGTGGTCCAGGGCGACGCGGGCCGGGTCGGCCGGGTCGTACCTGACGTGGACGATCTTGCCGGGCTGGTACCGCGAGACCGATTCCTCTCTGATCACCCCGGTGACCTGGGCCTGGAACGAGGGCCGGCCTTGCGGCTGCACATCCAGGATGAAGGTCATGGCCGGGTTGTTCCCGTTGACGAGGACGTTGAGGGTCATGGCCTGGAGGATGACGGCGGGGGCCGGCTGTCCGTTCCGGCGTATCTCCTGGCTCCTCTCATCGTTGGCTTTCAGGAAGTCCTCCATCCCCTGGGCCTGGCCGGCCCGGGAGGCAGCAGCAGCGCCGGCATCGGGGACGCCGGGGTCCGGGGCGGCGGCGGGAATGGGCCCCGTCTGGGGGCTGCCGGCTTCCGCCAGGGCCACCCTGGACGGTTTCCGGGGGTCGTACCGGACGGGCACCAGTGCGCCCGGCTGGAGCTGCGGGACGTCCAGCCGTCCGATCAGGGTCTGCACCTCGGCCTGGTAGGGTTGCCCGCCCGGCGGCCGCACCTCCAGTTTGAGCTTGACCACGGGGTAGATGTTATTCACCGTCCAGCCCGTCTCGCGGATCTCCAGGATGGTGGCCTCTGCGGGGAGGCCGGTCCGCTGCAGCTGCCGCTGCCTGCCCACCGGCGCGAAGACCTTTCGGTAGACGACGAAGAAAATGAGGAGGATGACCAGGACGAAGATGGTGACGAAGATCAGACCGCCCAGCTTGTCCCTCCACCCTCCCGGCCCGGAGAGCGCGGCCACGTAGGCGGCGATGATCCCGGCGAGTCCCCCCAGCGCGGCGCCCACGGCGCCGATCTTGCTGCCAGTGCCAAGCGATTCCCACATGGGGAACATTGTACCAGCCCCGGCGCTGCCCGGCATCCGGAAGGGCCGCGTCCGGGGTGTTGACACCGGCGTTACCCGATGCTATTGTCCGGCCAGGAAGCCTGGCAGGAAGCGCCGGGCGGGAACGCATCTACAGGCTCTGCGGAGGGTTAGCAGCACAGCGGCTGGTTCGATCCGACCTGATGGGGAAAGGCGGTGAAGGCTGTGTCTCTTGAAGAGCGGTTCAGGGATTTTGCCAGGCAGCAGGGGGAGCCGGTCCGCCCGAGGCAGGCGGCGGCCTACGAGAGGAACCTGGAGGCGCTCAAGGGCGTGGAGCCCGTGGTACTGAAGGTTGTCGAGGCCTTCTGCCGGGGCGTCGGCTGGAACCTCAAGCGCAATGACTGCTGCGACAGCACCCGGGGGGCGGTGGCCTGCAACTACATCCTGGAGCACCCGGACTACTGGCAGGAGGGTTTTGTGGCGGTGGACGTGGATGTGACGTGGGCACATCACTCGGATACGGTGGACGCCCTCACGGTCTACCGGGCCCAGATCGTTGGTGCTAAT
>CALMBS010000366.1 GCA_937860285.1 uncultured Chloroflexota bacterium | reverse complement strand
GTTCACATGGCTTGTCTCGAATGAGCCCATCGGCTGCTCGACTTCGTTCTCCCGGCTGGCAGGCATGATGGAGAGACTGGTTAGGGGCCGGAGGGTGGAGGAAAAGCTCTACTACCGGGAAGTGAAGCCCCAGGTGGACTGGCAGATGATGCTGGCGGTGGGGGTTGTCATCGGCGCCCTGGTCTCTGCCCTGCTCTCCGGCGATTTCACCTGGCAGTGGATCCCTCCGGCCTGGGACCTTGACTTCGGGGACAACGCTGCTGCCCGCCTGGCAGTGGCCTTTGCCGGCGGCATCCTGCTGGGGTTCGGCTCACGCTGGGCTGACGGCTGCACCAGCGGTCACGGCATCAGCGGGACGATGCAGCTGGCAGTCTCCAGCTGGATATCCGCCGCTTGCTTCTTCATCGGTGGAATCCTGGTGGCGCAGCTGGTTTTCAAGGTGATAGCGTAAAGACAGGTGAGGGAACGGCGATGCGTACGAAGAGGATGCGGCTGGTCTGGGGACTGGTGTTCGGGATCGTATTTGGCTTTCTCCTGCAGAAGGGCGGTGTCACCAAGTACGACGTCATTATCGATCAGCTGCTGCTGGCTGATTTCACCGTGCTGAAGATAATGCTCTCTGCCGTGGTGACCGGCATGATCGGGCTGTACCTGATGCAGGGCCTGGGGTGGATCAAGCTGCGTCCCAAGGCCGGTTCGTGGGGGCGCAATGCCATCGGCGGGCTGATCTTCGGCGCAGGCTTCGCCCTGCTGGGCTATTGCCCGGGGACCATCGCCGGCGCCATCGGCAATGGCTACCTGGATGCCCTGACGGCCGGCCTGGCCGGAATAGTGCTGGGTTCCGGATTGCTGGCAGCAGCCTACCCCAGGTTGAAGGAAGGCATCCTGAAGAAGGGCTACTTCGGCAACGTGACCGTGCCGCAGGTGTTGGAGGTCAACAGCTGGGCGGTCATCATTCCGCTGGCGGTTATCATCGTCGGCGTGCTCTATCTCCTGGAGCGTTGGGGGTATTAGGAGGCCGGTGCGGTACCTAGCTCCTTACGTGATCAGCAGCCCCTGGATTGTACAGTCCCGGATACAGTATACTGTGAGAGGCGCCGAGCTAAGCGCGCCAGTCGTGTGCGATACCGTGGATGTCGGCGTCGGACTGCGCTCGTGATTGAGTCGGAAGCGGGAGGTGCGGAGTGATTCAGGCCAGAAGACGCTCATCCGTGGAGGCAGTTGCCAGGAGGGAGGAAGCCCGGCAGCTCACCATGCTGATCGGACAGGTGAGCTCCGCCATGTATCGGGCCAGACAGGAGGAGCTGCGGCCGCTGGGCATTCCTATGATGCACTCCGCCGTGCTGTGGGTGCTCAAGGTGGCCAATGCTCCGGTGACGCCCGCGGTGATCAGCCGCCTGCTCCTCCGACGCCATCAGAGCATTCTCCAGCTGCTGAGCCGTATGGAGAAGCAGGGATACATCGTGGTTCAGAGGGGGCCGCGCAAGGGAGGGCCGGTGAAGGTGGTGATGACGGACAAGGGCAGGGAGGCGGTGGACCTGGCCTGGGAACGGGAACGGGTGGTGTCCGAGATACTGTCAGCACTCTCCGGCGATGAGAGGGCCGAGCTCAAAGCGTACCTCGAGAGAATCCGCGACAAGGCGTCGGCCGTTCAGTCGAGGTCGCTATTGGACTGGCAGGTCACGGGGGGGGAGGCCAGACCATGATGGAAGCGAAGCTCAGAGGGACGAGGCTGCCGCCGCCGGACCAGGTGTGCGTTGTGGTCCGGGACGTGGACCGGGCCATCGAGTACTACGAGTCGGTCTTTGGCCTGGGCCCGTTCAGGGTAATGGAGACGGCCACGAAGGACATGGCCTACAAGGACTGGACAGGCACCGTCCGCCTGAAGACGGCCTTTGCCCAGATGGGCCCCATCGAGCTTGAGCTCATTCAGGTGGTGGAGGGAGAGACTCCCCACTCCGAGTTTCTTCGGCAGAAGGGGGAGGGGCTGCACCACCTGCGCTTCCGGGTTGACGACCTGGAGAAAACGCTGGCCGAGCTGGCCCGCTGCGGCATCGAGCCCGTGTGGAAGCACAACTACGTGAAGGCGGGGGTGTCCTTCGCCTACCTGAACACGGACCAGATCGGCGGGGCTATGTTCGAGCTGATTGAATACCGGCAGAGGCCGTAACGCTACCCCCTGGGCTTGGGGTTCATGCGGCAGGCCGTCCACCCGCCGTCAACCATGATCACCGCGCCCGTGGTGAAGGAAGACTCGTCAGAGGCCAGGTACAGGCAGGTCCGGGCGACGTCCTCGGGCTGGCCCAGCCTGGGCAGGGGCCAGAAATCCGAGTAGTCCCGGCGGGTCTGGTCCGCCGGGATGGTGGGAGCGGTCATCGGCGTCTCAATGAACCCGGGGATGATGCAGTTCACCCGGATCAACCTGGCCCCATACTCGACGGCCATGGCCTTGGTCAGCTGGACCACGCCGCCCTTGGCTGCGGCGTACACGGCCGTCCGGGGGGTGGGCGTGACGGCGGCCACTGAACCCATGTTGATGATGGTTCCCTGACCGCGCTTCAGCATGGCCGGGACGGCGTACTTGGACATGAGGAAGACGCCCCTGAGGTTGATGTTGATGACGCGGTCCCAGTCGGCCACCTCGATGTCCGCGGTCCTGACGAAAGGGCCGGCGATGCCGGCCGCGTTCACCAGGATATCCAGCCCGCCGTATCGCTCCACGCCGGCGGAAACCATGTCCCTGGCGCTGTCCGGTTCGGATACGTCTCCTTTGGCGAAGAAGGCCTCCCCGCCGGCCTGACGGACCAGGTCCACGGTCTCCTCCCCCCGTTCGACCGACCTGGCGGCCACGATGACATGGGCCCCCTCGCGGGCGAAGAGCAGGGCGCAAGCCCGTCCGATTCCGGAGTTGCCGCCGGTTATCAGGGCCACCCTGTCCTGCAACCTGCCCGTCATCTGCTCAGCCTCCATCGACCTGAAACCGCGCCTGTCCCTCCTGGCGCCGGCTCTTGTCCTTCAGCGATGGCCTTCTCAGAAGGCATGCTCCGTCCTGGCTATGATGTCATCCTGCACCATCTTGTCCAGCTCCACGAAGAAGGCGCTGTAGCCGACCACCCGCACCACCAGGTCCTTGTGCCGCTCGGGCTGCTTCTGCGCCTCCCGCAGCGTCTCGGCGCTCAGCACGTTGAACTGTATCTCCCAGCCGCCCAGGTCGAAGTAGGTCCGGATCAGGCCGGCCCACTTGGCCATGCCGGCCCGGGTCTCCACCGCCGCCGGGTGCATCTTCATGTTGAAGACGGTCCCCTGTGCCACGTTTATGTGCTCCAGGTTGGACACCGACTTTATGGTGGCCGTCGGACCGCTGACGTCGCTGCCCTGGGCCGGGGAGCAGGAGTCTGAGAGCGGCGTCCCGGCCTTCCGGCCATCCGGGCTGGCGCCGCAGAGCAGACCGTAGGCGACGTGGGTGGTTGTCGGCGAAATGGTGGCCGTGTAGCCCTGCCCGGGCAGGGTCTGGTACTTTCGGAACTCCTTGACCACCAGGTTGAGGCAGTCCCTGGCCATGTTGTCCACGTACGGATCGTCGTTGCCGTACTTGGGCGCTCTGAGGCACATTTCGCGCAGGGCCGGACCGGCGGGACTGGTCGACATGTCCTCGAAGTTGGTCTCCAGCGCGTGCTTGAGCTGGGCCATGGTTATGGCCTTGTCCTCGAAGACGAGCTTACGTATGGCCGCCAGCGAGTTGGCCAGCGTGGCGATGCCCAGCACGCAGGCCACGATGGCGCGGTTCCCGTAGACCGCGCCGCCGTCGTAGTAGCTCCGGCCGCGGCCGATGCAGTCCCGGGTCAGCGAAGACAGGTAGGGACAGGGCCTCTGCTTCGCGTGCGCCTCCACCAGCGGCAGCTGCTGCAGGAACATCAGCCTGGCCCATATCCTGACGTGCGCCAGGAACGCCTGCATCACGTCATCGTAGCTTTGCCACCGGAGCATGTCGCCCGCGCCCGACGTCAATGGCGCCCCGCTGACGGGGTCTTTCCCCTGCAGCGCCAGCTCCAGGAGTCGCACCAGGTTCACCACGTGGTACGGGATCCCCTCGGTTCCCCTTCCGGCAAATGATATGTCCGCGCATCCGATGACGCAGTAGTCGTAGGCGTCCTCCTTGGTGATGCGCGGCACGTAGGCCAGCTGGCTGGGGATGATCACCTCGTCGTTGAAAAGAGAGGGGTGACCTCCGCCGTGGGCCTTGATGGCCTCGCAGCAGGCCATCAGGAACCTCTCCGGCGTGCGCCGGTGTATCCGGGCCGACAGCGTCGGCTCGTGTATCTGGAGATTGCTGGAGACGTCGAGAAGCATGTAGGAGATGTCGTTGCCGGCGTCGTAGCCGTCCGTTGTCTGCCCGCCCACGGATACCGACATGTAGGATGGATAGCCGTTTGAGGCCAGGGTGGCCGACTTGGAGGTCACCCGTTTGGACTCCGCCAGCTTGAGCCACAGGCATTCCAGCAGCTCCAGCGCCTGGGCCCGGGTGATCGTTCCGTCTTCGATATCCTTCTGGTAGCAGGGGAAGAAGTACTGGTCCAGCCGGCCATTGCTGATGGAGACCCCGGGTTGCTCTATCTGCACCGAGGCCATCACGAACGCCGCGGCCTGCACCGCCTCGCGGAAGCTCCGCGCCGGGTGGGCGGGGACCCATTCACACACGGCGGCGATCTCCTCCAGCTCCCTCCTCCGGCCTTCGTCCCGCTCGACCGCAGCCTTCTCCCTGGCCAGCGCGGTGAACCTGCCGGCCCATCTGATCGCGGCCCGGTCCACGATGAGGGCCGCCTTGAGGAACGGCAGCCTGGCATGGTCGTCGGAATTGGCAGGGTCCAACCGGGCGATGTGGGCCTCGGCATCGGCGATACAGGCGTTGAGCCCGCGCTGGATGACGCCCTCGATGTCGGGCACTACGTGCCCTACCCCGCACCGCTTCCCGGTGCTTATGTCGAGGAAGGTGACCTTCTCGGCCTGCCGCACCTCGTCCAGGGTCAGAGCGTCGGCGATGGACGCCAGGTTGCGCCCGCGCCAGTAGTCTTCACAGTCCCTGATAAGCTCCTTGTCCTCTTCGTTGAGCTGCCAGGGGTCCCTCCGGCGAGTGGAGATGGTGTCCAGCTCCGGTATGATCCACGAGTCATCGTACTCCGGGAAGAGGAATGAGCCCCCCGGCCTGGAGGCCAGGTTGGACACGATGAGCTCGCCGTCCTGTATCCAGACGGGCATCCCGCTCAGCACCTTGTCGAAGGCCATGGCCTGCCTGAGCACGGGCGGCAGGGCCTCGGTCTCTCTGTAGGACCGGGTGACCAGCACGCTGCGCTCGGAGCAGATGACGGGCTTCTGCGTCACGTAGGCCTGCTTCAGGCTCTGCGTCCGCGGCGTGCTCGGGCCCCGTTTCTGCGGCAGCCGCTTCATCTCTGTAACCATGGTGCAACCTCCCGGGAACGGGCCGTCTTGCCTTTGGGCGGTATCGTATCCTGTACCGCCTCAGGTATAGTATACTGTGGGCGTCAAGATTGCTCAAGAAGGAGCAGGCTGGCCAATACCTCACACCTCCGATCAGCATCCCGGCACCAACGAGGATGGGAAATGCTCACCGTCAAGGCCGGCCGGTGTGGGAACGGGCCCTGGCTGGTACAATATCCAATGAAGCCATTGGCCAAGACGGAACGATGGGAGGTGTAACTGGTGAAAGATAGCTCCGGCAGCCTCATAGACGCCTTGCCGGTGCGACGTCAGTTGATGCGCTGGGGGGCAACGGACGGAGAGGTCAAGATGTCCCTGCCCGGCGACGGTGTTGCCCGCAAAGCGAACTACCAGAGCACTCTGGCCATAACCATCAAAGCACCCCCAGGCGCGATTTGGCCGTGGGTGGTGCAGATGGGCCAGGAACGAGCCGGTTTCTACACCTACACCTTCCTGGAGAACCTTTTTCTGGCCGATATGCACAATGCGAACCGGATAGTGCCGGAATGGCAGCAGCGCGCAGTGGGTGACTTCGTATCGACCTTCCGTGGAAAGGCTGGCTGGAAGATAGCGGAACTCATACCGGACCGGGCCATTGTGTATCGGGATGATAGCTACACGTCTACACTGGCGGTGATCATAGTCCCCATTGATGGCCGGTCAAGCCGCCTGCTTACCCGGATGCGGGACACGACAGGGTGCAACCCGGCGATGTGGCTGTTCAAGCGATTGTTCTGGGATTGGGCACATTGCATCATGCAGCATGGAATGCTGAAAGGCATTCAACGCAGGGTGGAGACGGCGACAGGGTGACCCGGTGGATGTGGGGGCCGACCCGGACAGGCCCTTCAACAGCCACCTCATCTCTTGAACCATGTCCTCACAGCGAAGGCCGATGCCACCACCAGCAGCAGTCCCCCCACCAGGACTACCATACCGGTGGCCTCGGTTATGCTGTTGAAGGTCCTTATGGAGTCGTGCTGGTTGATGAAGACCACGTAGATGCCAGCTATGATCGCCAGGAGCCCGAGGTAGCCCAGCAGAATCAGGGCCTTTCTTATCGGCTTGTTCCTGGCCCCGAAAGGCCCGCACCTGCGGTCGCTCAGATCTACTTTCGTTCCCATATGGCCCTCCTGCTCATTGTCCGCCTGTGCAGACCATGCTACCGGACACGGCACCGCCCGGGAAATGCGTGAGCGTACTTAGCCTGTCCTGCGGATCGTACTTATCCAGCGGTCCTGGCCCGTGCCGCTTCGCCCGCTGATGGCATCCCCTCAGGCGATGCCCGGCGGAGAATGTGCTATTATCAGGCCAGTCCTTGGTGGGAGCGAAGATCATGGGCAGCAGACTGAGGGACATGCGGGAAGGAATCGGCGGTGCGGTTCTTATCATGGTAGCCGTCACCACCCCCTTTCTCCGCTCCTGGAGCCGCTGGGGTGCGACCGCTGCCGAGGTCAACCGTGTCCTGCCGGGCGACGAACTGGTGACCCATCCGAAGGGAGGGTTCACCCAGGCCATCTCCATTTCCCGCCCGCGCGAAAAGGTCTGGCCGTGGGTGGCCCAGATAGGGCAGGGGCGAGGCGGGTTCTACAGCTACGATTTCCTGGAGAACCTGATCGGCTGCCGCATTCACAGCGCGGACGAGGTAGTGCCGGCCTTCCAGCACGACGAGAAAAGCGAGGGCCTGCGGCTGCATCCCGACGTGCTTCCGGTGCCTTTTGCGGCCGCGGACCCCGGCAGAACACTGCTCTTCGGAGGCCGGTGGTTCGAGGATGAGCCCGTCAGCTGGGTGCTCACACTGGATGATGTTGGGGAGAATGCCTGCCGGCTGGTCTCCAGGTGGGTATCTGACTTCAAGCCTGGACTGGGAAACACCCTGCGCTACAAGGCCTTCATCGGGCCCATCTCTGTGGTCATGGGGCGGAAGATGCTGCTTGGCATCAAGAAGCGGGCGGAGCGTCGGGAGGGCGTGGCCGGGCCGGGCCGGCCGTGACGCAGGGCCCCCCAGGCGGATGCTGTTCTCTAGCCAGCAGAGTTGTGGAGCTCCACTTTGAAGCCGCGCTCGTTGATCACCTTCTCGCAGGCGCGCACCACGTCCGGGTCGTAGATGGTCCCGTTCCCCCGCGCCAACTCCGCCAGGGCCTTCTCCGCTCCCAGCGCGGGGCGGTAGGGCCGGCTGGAGGACATGGCTTCCACGACATCGGCCACGGTCAGGATCCTGGCCTCCAGGAGGATATCGTTCCCCGACAGGCCGTACGGATAGCCGGAGCCGTCCAATCTCTCGTGGTGCTGGGCCACGATCCGGGCGATGGGCCAGTCGAACTCGATGTTCTTCAGAATGTCGAAGGCCACCTTGGGATGGTCCCGGATCATGGCCGTCTCCAGGTTTGACAGCTTCCCGGGCTTGCTGAGGATCTCCGTAGGCACGGTGATCTTCCCGATGTCATGAAGCAGGCCGGCCACACGGATTCCGTCAATCTGCCAGTCCGGAAGCCCCATCTCCTTGGCTATGGTGCAGGCCAGCTGTGAGACCCTCTGCTGGTGGGCGGCGACATAGGGGTCCTTGGTCTCCACGGTCCGGCAGACGGCCTGTATGCCGGCCTCCATACTCTTCTCCACCCTCTGGATCGCGCTCTCGAGCTCCCTCTCCAGCTGGATGGCGTAGGTGCCCGTCTCCTCCGCGGTGGTCAGGGCTACCTGGCTGGCGATGGCGCTCGCGGCAGCCGCGGCGCTTGCGGTCTCGTCCGGCTTCTTCTGGCGTCTGCGGCGAAGGATCAGCAGCAGGAGAAGGAGGCACAGGACCAGGCCGGCGGCCAGCAGGCCGCCGATCAGGGCCCAGCTGCGTTCTGCCGGCGCCAGCACGCCTATCTTTATGTCAAGCGCCTGGGATGTGCTGCCAGCATAGTTGGCGTCGCCGCTGTAGACCGCCCTTATCGAATGGGCTCCGGCGCCCAGCGTTGATGTATCAAAGGTGGCCGTGCCCTGGGTCAATGCGCTGCTGCCCAGAACGGTCTCCCCATCCATGAAGGTCACCGTGCCTGTCGCCC
>CALMBS010000365.1 GCA_937860285.1 uncultured Chloroflexota bacterium | reverse complement strand
TCCTGCGCCGAGGTGCAGGAGGTCAAGGGCTTCGTGGGCAACTTCGAGGTCAAGATCAAGCAGAAGGCCCGCTACATCGACATCAAGAAGTGCACCGCCTGCGGGGACTGCACCAAGGAGTGCCCCGTGGAGGTGCTCAGCGATTTCAACATGGGCCTGGGCAAGCGCAAGGCCGTCTACATCCCGTTCCCCCAGGCCGTGCCCAACAAGTACGTCATCGACAAGCGGGAGACCCCGCCCTGCAAGAGCACCTGCCCTATCCACATGGATGTCCAGGGGTACCTGGCCCTGATCGCCGCCGGCAAGTTCAAGGAAGCCTATGAGCTGATCCGGCGCACCAACCCCCTGCCGGCCGCCCTGGGCCGCGTGTGCTTCCACCCCTGCGAGCAGGCCTGCAAGCGGGGCTATGTGGATCAGCCGCTGTCCATCTGCTCCCTGAAGAGGTTCGCCTCCGACCAGTATGACCTCAGCACCCTGCCCCTCCCCCAGATCACCAAGACCGGGAAGAAGGTGGCCATCGTCGGCGCCGGCCCGGCCGGGCTGGTGGCGGCGCATGACCTGGCCCTGGCCGGCCATGACGTGACCATATTCGAGGCACTGCCGGAGCCCGGCGGCATGGTCCGCGTGGGCATCCCGGAGTACCGCATGCCGAGGAAAGAGCTCAAGAGGGACATCGACTACATCCAGAAGCTGGGTGTGGAGATAAAGACCAATGCCAGGGTGGGAGAGAAGCCCAAGCTGTCGGAGCTGCAGAAGCTCTACGACGCCGTGCTCCTGGCCAGCGGGGCCCACAACAGCCTGAAGCTGGGCGTCCCCGGGGAGGAATCCCAGGGCGTCTTCCACGGCGTGGACTTCCTGCGGGCGGTCAACCTGGGCCAGAAGGTGGAGATCGGCCAGCGAGTCGCCGTCGTCGGCGGCGGCAACACGGCCATCGACGCCGCCCGGGTGGCCCGCCGCCTGGGCAGCACCGTCACCCTCGTCTACCGCCGCGGCCGCGACGAGATGCCGGCCAACGACGTCGAGATCGAGGCCGCCGAGGCCGAGGGCATCCAGATCATGCTGCTGACGGCGCCCACCAAGGTGATCGCCGAGGGCGGCAAGGTCAAGGCCATGGAGTGCGTGAAGATGAAGCTGGGAGCGCCGGACGCCAGCGGCCGGCCCCGGCCCGAGACCATACCCGGCTCCGAGTTCAAGCTGGAGGTGGATACCATCATCCCGGCCCTGGGCCAGGCGCCCAACCTGTCCTTCGCCAAGGACCCGGAGGTGGCCGCCACCGGCAGGGGCACCGTCAAGGTAGACGAGGCCAGCCTGGCCACCAGCGTGGCCGGCATCTTCGCCTGCGGCGACGCGGTCACCGGCCCGCTGATGGTGGTGGATGCCATGGCCTCCGGCCGCAAGGCCGCCACCTCCATCAATCTCCACCTGGCGGGCGAGCCGCTGCCGACCACCCCTGAGCCCAAGACAAAGGCGGAGAAGCCCAGCGACCAGGAGATCGAGGAGCTGAAGGCGAAGTTCCCGGCCAAGGCCCGCCTGAAGATGGCGGAGATGCCGGCGGATACGCGCCTGAAGAGCTTCGCTGAAGTCGAGCTGGGGTTCACGCCGGAGCAGGCCATCGAAGAGGCCAAGCGCTGCCTGGCCTGCGGCGTCTGTTCCGAATGCCGCGAGTGCG
This sequence comes from uncultured Chloroflexota bacterium, assembly GCA_937860285.1. Classification (GTDB taxonomy): domain Bacteria; phylum Chloroflexota; class Dehalococcoidia; order UBA2247; family RBG-13-53-26; genus JAFGCL01. Next base: position 2,900 of record CALMBS010000365.1, on the reverse strand, counting down.
TGAAGCAGTGCCAGGCCGGCGCCATCGACCACGACATGAAGGACCAGGTGCTTGAGTACAAGATCGGCTCCATCGTGGTAGCCACCGGGTACAAGACGTCGGACCCGAAGGCCTACGGTGAGTACGGCTACGGCCGCCTGCCCGACGTGATCACCGGCCTGCAGATGGAACGGCTGATGAACGCCTCGGGACCGACCAGCGGCGAAGTGCTCCGCCCTTCAGACGGCAAGCACCCGCACACTGTGGTCTTCATCTCCTGCGTCGGCTCCCGGGATGAGCTCAAGGGCCGCAGCTACTGCAGCAAGTTCTGCTGCATGTACATGGCCAAGCAGGCCATCATGCTCAAGGAGCACGACCCGCACGTCCAGTGCTACATCTTCTACATCGACATCCGCGCCGGCGGCAAGGACTTCGACGAGTTCTCGCGCCGTGCCCAGCAGGAATACGGCACCCTGTGGCTCCGCGGCCGCGTTTCCAAGCTGTACCAGGACGGCGAGAAGATCGTGGTGTGCGGCGAGGACTCCCTCATCGGAAGGCCGGTGGAGATCCCCGCCGACATGGTGGTCCTGGCCACCGCCGCTGAAGCTAACGACGGTGCCGCGGAGCTGGCCCAGACGCTCAAGGTCAGCTACGATACCAATCACTTCTTCATCGAGGCGCATCCCAAGCTGCGCCCGGTGGAGACCCAGACCGACGGCATCTTCCTGGCCGGCTCCTGTGTCGGACCCCGGGACATCCCTGAGTCCGTGGCCCAGGGCAGCGCCGCGGCCGCCAAGGTGTCGGCCCTGTTCAGCCAGGAGTTCCTGACCAGCGACCCGATGGTCTCCGCCATAGACCCGGCCAAGTGCAGCGGCTGCCTGATGTGCCAGGAAGTGTGTCCGTTCAGCGCCATTGAGTCCCAGAAGCTGCGGGACGGCCGCACGGTGTCGGTGACCAACGAGAGCCTTTGCAAGGGATGCGGCCTGTGCGTGGCCGCTTGTAGGTTCGGGGCCGCCAACCTGCGCGGCTTCACCCAGCAGCAATTACTGGCCGAGGTGGTATCGTTATGGCAGTAGAGTTTCAACCCAGAATCGTGGGGTTCCTGTGCAACTGGTGCAGCTACGCCGGGGCCGACAGCGCCGGCACCGCCCGCATGACGTATCCCACGAACATCCGCATCATCCGCGTGCCCTGCTCCGGCAGGGTAGACCCACTGCTCATAGTCAAGAGCTTCCAGATGGGCGCCGACGGAGTCCTCATAGCCGGCTGTCACCCCGGTGACTGCCACTACACCGAGGGCAACTACTATGCCCGCCGCCGCTTCGCCCTGCTGAGGCCCTTCCTGGAGTACCTGGGCATCGAGGCCGCCAGGTTCCGGGTGGAGTGGGTTTCCGCCTCAGAAGGGAAGAGGTGGTCGAAAGTCGTCACCTCTTTCACGGAGGAGCTGACGAAGCTCGGCCCCCGGAAGGCCCCGGTTGCGGAGGCAACGAAATGAGCGAGACCGATCAGATTCGCGCCAAGGCCAAGGAGCTTCTTGAGAGCAAGAAGGTGGACTGCGTCATCGGCTACGAGCGCGCTACCGACGGCAAGAACGCCCGCCCCATGTTCGCCTACAACGCCCAGGATGCCGACCGGCTGATCTTCGACCAGACCTGCCGGCACAACCTGGTGAAGTACCTGCTGAACCGCAAGGACAAGACCAGCGCCATCGTGGTCAAGCCCTGCGACTCCCGCGCCATAAACCTGCTGGTCAACGAGCACCAGCTGGCCCGGGACAAGGTGGTCATCATCGGCGTGGTCTGCCCGGGGATAGTCAAGACCGACTGGAACCAGACCGGCGACAAGGTCCGGGAGGCCTGCCAGCTCTGCCAGCAGCGGACACCGGTGGTGTACGACGTGCTGATCGGCGAGCCCAAGAAGGCGGAGCCGCCGGCCGACGCCTACCCCGATGTCACCGCCATGGAGGGCAAGTCCTGGCAGGAGAAGCAGGCTTTCTGGGAGAAGGAGTTCTCCCGCTGCATCCGCTGCTACGCCTGCCGCCAGACCTGCCCCGGATGCTACTGTGGTGAGTGCTTCGTGGACCGCCTCGATCCCCTCTGGGTGGGCATCAGGATCGCCCCCCCGGAGAACGAGATGTGGAACACCATGCGGGCCTTCCACCTCAGCGGGCGCTGCATCGGCTGCAACTCCTGCGAGCTGGTGTGCCCGGTCAACATCCCGCTCAGCCTCCTGAACCGCAAGCTGGAGAAAGAAGTGATGAGGCTCTTCAAGTACCAACCCGGCATGGACCCGGATACGCCGCAACCCCTCGCCGCGTTCCAGAAGGACGAGAAGCTGGGGGTGGGGGAATGAGCAAGTTCATATCCAAGAAAGACCTGAGCTCCTGGCTGGCCAAGGTCCGCGAGACCCGCCGCCTGGTGGCGCCGGTCAAGGTCGGCGACCTGGTGCTCTTCAAGGAGATCGACCGCGTAGAGGACATAGCATCTGGCTATGTCAACACCGACATGTCACCGAAGGAGTTCTTCTTCCCCCCCACGGAGGTCCTCTTCAGCATGGAGAAGAAGGACGGCGGCGTGGCGCTGGTGCCGGCCAAGGTGGAGCGGGAGACCGTCATCTTCGGCATGCGGCCCTGCGATGCCAAGGGCGTCATCGCCCTGGACAAGCCCTTTCTGCAAGACCCGGCCGACCCGCTGTACCGGGAGCATCGGGACAAGACCTTCCTGGTGGGCGTGGCCTGCCTCTCGGCCTGCCCGGAGTGCTTCTGCACCAGCATGGGCGGCGGCCCTGATGACCCGGCCGGCCTGGACATCATGCTCACGGAGGCCGGGGACGGCTACCTGGTGCAGGTATTGACCGACAAAGGAAAGAAGGTCCTGCCGGACTCGGCGCTCTCCGAGAGCAGCGCGGCCAAGCCCAAGGCC
>CALMBS010000364.1 GCA_937860285.1 uncultured Chloroflexota bacterium | reverse complement strand
CGGGGTACTACCAGAACGAGACGGCGACCACGGGAGTGGTCATTGCCCAGACGCTGCAACTGCAGCAGATCCCCATTACCAGGGTGGAGAATGGCTGCGCGTCGGGGGCGGAGGTCATCCGCGGTGCGGCCCTCGGCCTGGCTTCCAAGCAGTATGACCTGGTCCTGGCGGTGGGCTTCGAGAAGCTCAAGGACGTCGGCTTTGGCGGAATGGCCACCGCCGGTGCCCCGGGCATGGTCTATCCCATGTACGCTCAGGAGTTTGGCGCGGCCCCGGGGCGCTATGCGCTGGCGGCCACCGCGTACTTCCGGAAGTGGGGCCTGAGCAAGGAGGAGGGCAAGAGGACCCTGGCCAAGATCTCGGTGAAGAGCCATCACAACGGCGCCCGGAATCCCAGGGCCATGCTGCGCCGGGAGATCACCGTGGAGCAGGCCATGAACGCTCCCATCATTGCCTGGCCGCTGGGCCTCTTCGACTGCTGCGGGGTCACCGATGGCGCGGGCGCGGCGGTCATGTGCCGCACCGAGGACGTCCCCAAGTTCGCTGTCAACCACAAGCATGACTACATCACCATCAAGGGCTTCGGCGTGGCCGCCAGCCCGGGTTGGGGCAAGGAAGACCCCCGCTTCGACTTCACTTACTGGGATGCCACCGAGGCGGCGGCCAAGCAGGCCTTCGCCCAGGCGGGGATCAAGAACCCCCGCAAGGAGCTGAGCCTGGCGGAGGTTCACGACTGCTTCTCCATTGCCGAGTTGGTCGGCGTGGAATCCATGGGCATCTGCCCCTACGGCAAGGGCAAGGAAGACGTTGAATCCGGTGCCTGGGAGCAGGGTGGCGAGATACCGATCGGCATCAGCGGCGGCCTGAAGTCGTTCGGGCACCCGATCGGGGCCAGCGGCTGCCGCGAAGTGATGGAGTTCTATCTCCAGTTCCAGAAGAGGGTCCAAGAGCCTTCTCGACAGCTCAAAGATGTGAAGTTCGGCTTGGCGCACAACCAGGGCGGCTTCCCCGGGCAGTTCATCTGCGGCATCACCATCACGGGAGCTCCTGACGTTTAGGCTCTGAGGAGAATGAGTTACAGGGCGCCGATTCCGGTCGGCGCCCTGTCCATCTGCAAGAATTTCTAAGGAGGTAGCTAGAGGACATGGGGAAAAAGCTAGAGGGCAAGTGTGCCGTAGTCAATGGTGGGGGCAGGGGCATCGGCCGCGAGATAGCGCTGGCGCTGGCTGCCGAGGGCGCCAAGGTAGTGGTCAACGGCGTCACCCGGAAGCCGGAGGAGGGGCACACGCTCCCGCCGGCCGAGGAGACTGCTGAGGACATCAAGAAGGCCGGCGGCACCGCCATCGCCAACTTCGAGAATGCCGGCGACTTCGCCGCCGCCGAGCGGCTGATCAAGGCCTGCGTGGACACCTTCGGCAAGATCGACATACTCATCAACTCCCAGGGCGTCCTCCGGGACCGCATGCTGCACAACATGTCGGAGGAGGAATGGGATGAGGTGATCAAGGTGCACCTCAAGAGCTGTTTCAACACCTGCCGGCATGCCCTGCCGTACATGAGGAAGCAGGGCTGGGGCCGGATCATACTTCCGAGCTCGGTGGCCTGGCTGGGCGCTGCCCCGGGGCAGGCCAACTACAGCGCCTCCAAGGGCGCCATCACCAGCCTCTGCAAGGTGATTGCCCTGGAGAACGGCCGGATGGGCATCACCTGCAACTGCCTCGTTCCGATGGCTGCCACCAGGATGACCATGAACGATGCGGTGAAGGCCAACTTCAAGAGACAGTTCGAGGAGGGCAAGATCACCAAGCAGGTGCTGGAGGACCGCCTCAACATGCCGGGGCCCGAGTTCACCGCTCCCATCTGCGTCTTCCTCTGCACCGATGCCGCGGCCAACATCAACGGGCTGTCGTTCCGGGCCGCTGGCGGCACGGTAGGCATCTACTCCAACCCGGAGCTGGTCAAGACTATACACAAGGACCACCGCAAGGGCGAGAAGTGGACCATCGACGAACTGGAGGAGCTGGTGCCCAAGTTCCTGCTGCTCAACTACGTGAACCCGGCCCCCCCCGCCCCGCCCGAGGCGCCCAAGAAGTAGCC
>CALMBS010000363.1 GCA_937860285.1 uncultured Chloroflexota bacterium | reverse complement strand
TGCGGGCCAGCGCCTCCAGCAGGCATGTTGGAGTACTGGCCACGGTGCCGAATCCCCCTATCATGATGGTGGCGCCATCGGGGATATCGGCCACGGCTTCGTCGAAGCCGGCCACGATTTTATTGATGGGCATGTACCCCCTCCTTTAGTATTTTGAACGATGCAAGACTACATTAGGGGTCAAAATATTGTCAAGGCGGGGGCGGCGGCCCCGGGCGCCGGCCATTGGTCTGCCGGCGTCACTTGGCCCTATAATTGATGTCAGCGTGATGAGGAACTGGCGGGGCATGATGGACGGGCCCGGATGGCCACAGGTGCGAACGTGAAGCGCACGGAGCACCTGGATGCTGCCTTTGCCCCCGGCTCCGTGGCCGTCATCGGCGCCGGCCCGGCCACCGCGGGCCGCTTCTACGTGGAGAGCCTGCAGGCCTCCGGCTTCGCGGGCCCGATCTACCCTGTTCACCCCGACGGCGGCCAGCTCCTCGGACTTCCCATATACCGCAGCCTGGGAGACATCGCCGGGCCGGTGGACCTGGCCATCAGCTGCATCCCGGCCAGGCTCGTGCCCGGCCTCGTCCGGGAGTGCGCGGCGAAGCGGGTGAAGGCGTTGTCCATGTTTACCTCCGGGTTCTCCGAGACTGGCAGGGAGACCGGCCGGGCCCTGGAGGATGAGATCGTGCGCATGGCCCGGGAGGGCGGGGTCCGCCTCATCGGGCCGAACTGCATGGGCATCTACAGCCCGCGGTGCGGCGTCTCCTTTGTCCCCGATTTCCCGCGGAACGCGGGCGGGGTGGCCCTGGTGTGCCAGAGCGGCGGCAATGCCATCTACCTGGTGCGGCTGGCGGCTGAGCGCGGGATACGCTTCAGCAAGGTCATCTCCTACGGTAATGCCTGTGATGTCAACGAGAGCGACCTTTTCGAGTACCTGGCGGAAGACGGTGATACCAGCCTGGTGACGGCCTACATCGAGGGCGTGAAGGACGGCGGCCGCTTCCAGGAGGTCCTGGGCCGGCTGGCCGCGAGGAAGCCGGTGGTGGTGCTGAAGAGCGGCACCACCACCGAAGGGGCCCGCACCGCCTCGTCGCATACGAGCTCTATGGCGGGCTCTGACCGGGTGTGGAGCGCTGTCCTGGATGGGGCCGGTGCCGTGCGGGTTGACACCCTCTACCAGCTGGTGGACATGATGGTCACCTTCCAGTTCCTGCGTCCGGTGAAGGGGAGGAGGGTGGCCATGGTGGGTGGCGGTGGCGGGGCCAGCGTTCTGGCCACCGATGCCTGCGTATCGGCGGGCTTCAGCCTGCCGGCCATTCCCTCCGACGTGTCGAGGGCCATGAGGTCGAAGCTGGACAGCGATGCCGGCCTGATCCTGACCAATCCCATCGAGCTCAACCTGTCGCCGGAGGTCACCCATGCCATGGCCAGGACGATGCTGCAGCACGAGGGCTTCGACCTGATGCTGGCCAACTGCGTCTTCGGGCAGCACCCATGGACCCCCTTCGACGTGTGGTTCGACCTGTTCTGCGACACCATCGTGAGGGTCTATCCCGAGGTGGACAAGCCGGTGGCCGTGGCCATAGAGTCGGTCCTGACCAACCAGGAGCAGCACTTCGCCGCGCTGCGGCGCAGGTACGTGGAGGCCCGCGTGCCGGTCTACTACTCCATGGCGGACGCCTGCCTGGCCGTCGACCGCTACCTGCGCTACCACGAGGCGCGGGGTGGCGCATCGGAATGAGGCGGATTCACCCGGACCGGGCGTACCCGGACTAGGCGCCCCCGGCGGACCGCTTCGGGGCGGCCCCCCGGTCTGCGGCCTGCAGTCCCAGGCTTCTCCCCGCCTCCATCAGCGAGTCCAGCGTTACCTCGCGGCCCCAGAGCCCGCGGCAGGTCACCAGCGCCCGGTCCGCGGCGTCAGCCGGGAGTCCCATCCGGCGGAAAAGCGCCAGGGCCTCTTCCAGCCGCTCCTCCCGGGAGTAGTGCGGCCGGTTCCGGGCCTCAAGACGGCCGTCGATGGAGAAATGCCACAGGGCGTCCAGCCACTCGCTGGTCTGGACCTGGGGATGGGCCGCCGGGAAGCGCCGCTCCCAGCGGTCCTTGGCGTGCATGCACTGGTGCCAGAGCACCATCTCGTAGTTGAACTTGTACGCCAGAGGCGACTTGGCGAAGATGATCAGCACCGTGTCCCTCTGCCGGTTGACCGGCGCCCGGCCCTCCAGCGAGTAGGGTCCCCGGGTCACGCTGTAGTCCCACATCTGGAGCGCCACCTTCTGCGGAGTGACCCCCAGGTCGGCGAGCACGGTGCGGGTCATATCGGCCAGCGCATCCATGCCCTCTCGCGGGAAGAGGGTCTCCAGGTCCTGCTCGGTGGGGTCCAGGAGGGCGTAGCTGATGGCCACCCCCTTCCGCCGCTCGTTGATCCGCACGATGGTGTGGTCGAGGACCTTTCCCCGGTCGCTGACGAAGGGGACCTCGTAGTCCAGCCGCAGCTTCTCGATGGTCTTCAGCCTGGATTCCACAGTCACGATTATAGCGCGATCGGTTCCCTGCCCCCAACTTTGACAGTGCCCAGGCACGCCCATATACTGGTGTGGCGTCATTTATGTTAAGACCGCGAAGGGGAGGCCTCTGACCGTGGAGTGCAGTGAACTGGGTGCCCTCGTCGAGCGGTTCATCGTGCGTCACCGGCTCGTTGGATCGGGTGGGACGGTGCTGGTGGCCGTCTCCGGCGGGGCAGACTCCGTCTGCCTGCTGCACGTCCTGACGGGCCTGCGCGAGAAGCTGGGCTTCACGCTGCGGGCGGCCCACCTCAATCATCGGCTCCGGGGTGCAGAGTCAGAGGGCGATGCCCGCTACGTTTCGCGGCTGGCCCGGAGGCTGGGAGTCCCGGTCACCACCGGCAGCCGGGACGTCAGCGCCTTCCAGGCGGAGCGCCGGCTTTCCCTGGAGGACGCCGCGCGGCAGGTGAGGTACCGGTTCCTGGCCGGCGTGGCCGCGGACGTGGGAGCGGAGTGCGTGGCCGTGGGACACACCGCCGACGACCAGGCGGAGACGATCCTGATGCACCTGGTGCGGGGCGCGGGGCCCACGGGGCTGGTGGGCATGAGCCCTCTCTCCGCCTGGACGTCACCGGGGCTGGCCGGGCTGACCGTGGTGCGGCCGCTGCTGGCGGTGGAACGCCGGGCCACGCATGCCTACTGCCGGCAGCAGGGCCTGCGGCCCAGGGCGGACTCGTCCAATCTCTCTTTGTTCCCGCTGCGCAACCGCATCCGGCAGGAGCTGATGCCGCTGCTCACCTCCTACAACCCGCGGGTCGGCGAGGCCCTGGTGCGGACCGGCCAGGCCCTGGAGGCGGACCTCTCGTACCTGGAGGCCGGCGTGATGGATGCCTGGCCCCGGGCGGTCCACGGTGAGGACGGCGCCGTGGTGCTGGACCGCGATCGGGTGCTGTCCCTCCATCCCGCCGTGCAGCGCCACCTGCTGCGGCGCGTGGTGCGGGAGGTGCTGGGCGACCTGGAGGACATCGAGTGGAAGCATATCGAGCTGATGCGCGATGGGTTGACGCTGCGGAGGGGGAAGCGCGTGGTCCTGCCGAGGAGGCTCGTTCTCAGCGTCGAAGGGCGGATGATCCGGGTGCGGGTGGTCTCGCCCGCCGCCTGATCGGGACCCTGGCAGATGCGGCCTAGGCCGGCTCGGTCCCCCAGGTCTGCATGAGCTTCTTGAGCTGCTCGGCCAGCCTGGGGCTTCCCTTCAACCTCTTGATGAAGATGGGGCAGCCTTCGAGGAGCATGTTCTGGGCCATGGCGGCCATGTTCATCACCATGTTGCGCAGCTCCTGGTCACCGGTCTGACTGAAGCTGGCCCCGAGGGGGGACTGCCTCATCTCCCGGACCAGGT
>CALMBS010000362.1 GCA_937860285.1 uncultured Chloroflexota bacterium | reverse complement strand
GCCATTGTGATGGCTCTTCACCGATATCTTGGCCAGGGTCCTCTTGCCCTCTTCCTTGGTCAGGCCCCACTTGCGGAAGTAGGCGGTAGCCGCCAGCGCATAGCGCCCGGGGGCGGCACCAAACTCGGCAGCATACATGGGATACACCATGCCCGGAGCACCAGCGGTTGCCATGCCGCCAAAGCCGACGTCCTTCAGCTTCTCGAAGCCCACCGCCAGCACCAGGTCATACTGCTTGGACGCCAGGCCGAGGGCCGCGCCGCGGATGACCTCCGCGCCGGAAGCGCAGCCGTTCTCCACCCTGGTAATGGGGATCTGCTGCAGCTGCAGGGTCTGGGAAATGACCACTCCCGTGGTGGCCGTCTCGTTCTGGTAGTACCCCGTCCAGCAGGCGTCGATCTGGCTCTTGTCTATGCCGGCGTCCTTGAACGCCTCATTGCAGGCTTCGCTGATGAGGTCGAAGAGTCCGTAGTTCCACAGCTCGCCCCACTTGGACAGGCCCATCCCGATGATCGCGACTTTGTCTCTAATACTCTCTGCCATCTCTTCTATCTCCTACCATCAATGATCTTCGACCTAGCACCTTATGGGGCGGGCCTTCCACATGTAGTTGCGGAAGCCAGTCCCCTCCCTGCCGCCGTCGAAGAACAGTCTGAAAGTCAGCTCCATAGGCATGCCTACATCGACCTTGGCCGGGTCCCGGTCCGTCAGCTGCGAGTAGTACCGGCCGCCGCCGTCCAGATCGACCACGCCCCTGATCAGGGGCAGGATGATCTCGTTGGCGCGCTCGTCAATGCTGTAGGTCACCAGCTTGCCCGTCTTGTCGGAGAGCCTGACAGCCTCGAACTGGCCTTCCGCCAGGCAGTACATGCAGGCCGTCTGCCGGGGATACTGGATGCCACCGCACTTCTGGCATTTCTGCCCGTAGGCGGCGTAGAAGGCCTTCCGCTCTCTCCAGACGAACGAAACGGCGGTCCGCCGCACGGGACGCACGCTGGGCGCCCAATCCATCACGTCACGCATCCGGAGGTAGACGCCATAGTTGACCAGCATGGCCTTCGAGGCCAGGTGCCTCTTGATGCCGCGCCGGTTGCGCACCTTCTCGATCTGGGGCTGCACCTGCAGCACGTAGGCATCGGCGCCATCGCCGTAGTTGGCGAAGAGGATCTTGTCGCCCGGCTTGGCATTCTCCAGCGCCAGCACCAGGGTCATGGGGGCCGTAGCAGAACCGGTGTCGCCGACCGTGTCAAACAGCGGCGCCACCACCTGGGTCTTGGGGTCCAGCCCGACCTTCTGGGCCACCGCGCCATGGCTTCGCGAATCAGCGCCGTTGAACACCGCCTTGGCGATATCCTTCGGGCCGATGCCGCACTTCTTCATGACGCCCTTAATGGCCTCCGGCAGGACCCTCTCCCAGCCCTCGTCCTTGATGAACCGGTCCTCCCAGGTCCAGTGGTACTTGTCCTTGGCCTTGAGCCAGGTGTCAAGGAACTCGCTGGACAGGCTGTAGCTGCCTTCCACACTCACGGCCACGTCCGCGTCACCGATGATGAACGCGGCCGCGCCATCGCCGAGGTTGGGCTCCATGTCGGAGGCAGGCGCCGGCAGGCGCGTGTCCGAAGCCACCACCGCCACTTTCTTGGCCGCCCCGGCCTTGACCGCGTTCAGCGCGGCGTTCAGGGCGTTGGTGCCGCACCTGATGGAGTTGCCGAAATCCGCGCTATCGATATCGTCCCGAAGGTCCGCGGCGGCCTTCACGATACTGGCCGACTGCTTCTCCCTGTAGGGCGCGGTCACCGAGGCAAAGTAGACGCCGTCGATCTTCTGCCGGTCCATGCCCGTGAGGGCGTCGACGACAGCCTCCACCGCCATGGTGATGCTGTC
>CALMBS010000361.1 GCA_937860285.1 uncultured Chloroflexota bacterium | reverse complement strand
TGCAGGAGCTCTGGAGCCTGCTACAGCAGAAGGACATCGCTGCCATCAGCGCGGCGATCCACCCCCAGTATGCCGGCTGGGTCGCCGGCAGCCCGCTGCCCCATGGACGGGACCTGGCCCTCAAGGCGGCGGAGACGGACCCCAGGATTGCCGCCTTCCGCCTCTACCCGATGCGGGTGGAGGTCTATGAAGGCGCGGTGGGCGTGGCCCACTACAGCTTTGAGGCCGAGGTGGCCCCGGCGAAGGGCAAGACGGAGGTGGAGCGGGGCCGGTGGACAGAGGTATACCTGAAGAAGGACAACACCTGGCTCATGATCGCCGTTCACGGGGGGCCCGAGTAGCGATGCCCATCGTTCACCACGAAACGTTCCCGGTGCGGTACTGGGAGTGCAACGCGCTGGGGCACCTCTCCAGCACCAACTACTTCCGCTGGATGCAGGAGGCGGCTTTCGGCGCATCGGCGGCGGTGGGCTACGACTGGTCGCGGTACCGCGAGATGGGCCACGTCTGGCTGGTGAGGGAGACCGACATCAGCTACCTGAGGCCGCTGCGGTACGGCGACCGGGTGGACCTGGCGACCCGGGTGGTGGACTTCCGCCGTTCACGTTCGCGCCGGGAGTACGAGTTTACCTCTCTGGAAACGGGCCAGCTGGCCGCCACCGCCGTTACCGACTGGGTCTACGTCGATGCCCGGACCCTCCAGCCGGCGACGGTCCCGGCCCAGATGCAGGAGGCGTTCTCGCCGGACGGACCCATCGGGGCCGCGCCGCCCCGGGAGCGCTTTCCGGTGTCACCCGAGGCACCCCCGGACGTCTTCAGCATTGCCAGGCAGGTGGAATGGCACGACATCGACATGATGTGGCACGTCAACAACGCCGTCTATCTGGCCTACGTGGAAGAGGCCGGGGTGCGGCTGGCGGAGGCGCATGGCTGGTCCGCCGAGCGCATGACCGAGGAGCACTCGGCCATTCTGACCCGGAGGCACCGCATCGAGTACCGCCAGGCGGCCAGGATGGGCGACGACCTGGACATCGCCACCTGGTACTCCGATACCGGCCGCGCCACGGCGCTGCGGCACTGCCTCATCCGCCGGGCCGAGGACGGCGAGATCGTGGCCCGGGCCCAGGTCCACTGCGCCTGGATAGACCTCAATACTGGCCACCTCAAGCGCGAGATCGGCTTCCGATAGCCGGTTGCCCGCCTTCAGCCCGCCACCGGCCATATTATCTGTCACGATAATCATGCACGAATAGGTATTCTGCGCAGTACTCCATCACGTAGTTGTGCCGATGGCGTGACGGCTGGGAGGGTGCGATAATCTCGTCAAGTTCAATGCGCTGACGGCCAGTTGCGCACATACGGAAGGGGGGTGCCAATGAGGGGACTGGAATCCTGGATCCGTCCGTCCAAGCGGCAAATGATCTCCAAGTGTGTCGAGGACCTGGCGGCGTCGCGCAGGATCAAGACAACCTTCACTGACGACGGTCTGTTGTGGTGTGCGGTGGATATGACCGAGCCCCCCGATTCTGTTCTGGCGACGCTGGGCATGATACTGCTGTCATGGGGCCCGCCCATCCTGATTGACAAGGGGGACGATGTGGCCCGGTACCTGTTCAATCCGCTGCAGGGCAGGATCAGGGACAGCCTCAACTAGGGGGATGCATGGATATCACCAGACGCAAGCCAGCCTCGGCAGCTGACCGGCAGGCCCTGGAGTTCGGCTCCGGCCTGACCTGGTCGCGCGTGGCTCTGAAGTCGCAGAGATCTCAGAACGGTGTACCGCTGCCCTGTTCGGTGCAGCACCGCCTCTGGATTCAACCCAGCAGGCACTACCG
>CALMBS010000360.1 GCA_937860285.1 uncultured Chloroflexota bacterium | reverse complement strand
ACGACCGGTCTCACCTACACCGAGGTCCAGCACCACCTGGAGAAGCTCAAGCTCACCCAGGCGCAGACGGTACTGGACCGTCTATCTGAGGAGGCCACCAAGGGAGAGTGGAGCTACATAGCGTTTCTGGGCAAGCTCCTGGGTGAAGAGATGGCGGCCCGCCAGGAGCGGCGCGTGAGTGTCCGTCAGCGCCTGGCCCACTTCCCCTGGGCCAAGACCCTGGACCAGTTTGATTTCGCCTTCCAGCCCGGGGTGGACAAGAAGAAGATCCGGGAGCTGGCCGGACTGAAGTTTGTGGAGGAGGCCGAGGTGGTCATCCTCACCGGCCCTCCTGGCGTCGGCAAGACGCACCTGGCCATCGGCCTGGGAATGGAGGCTATCCGGGTGGGCTACTCGGTCTACTTCATCAGCCTCTCCGAGTTGGCGGACCAGGTGCCTCCAGACCGGACAGATCCCAGGTGGACGGAGAAGCTGAGGGTCCTCAGCTCGCCCAGGCTGCTGATCATCGACGAGGTGGGCTACGTGCCCCTGGACAGGATGGTTTCTCACTTCATCTTCTCCCTCGTCTGCAGACGCTATGAGAAAGGGTCCATGATCTGGACCTCTAATAAGGGCTTCGCGGAGTGGGCCAGCGTCTTCGGCGGCGATGAGGTGCTGACCGCCGCCATCCTGGACCGGCTGCTGCATCACGGCGCCGTGGTCAATATCAGGGGCCAGTCATACCGGCTGAAGGAGAAGCTCAGGGGAGGCATCCTGGAGAGCGGTGAACCAGCCGAAACACGGACCTCAAAAAGACAGAAGCTTACCAGTGACCAAGCCTAAGGGCACCCAGAGGTGGTAGTTTTTAAACCGGCGTTGACATCTGGGCAGTGGCGTTGCCTGGTCGTATCATCAATCGGAAGCCGCCCTCTGTCCGCGTATTCCGGGCCCTTACACCAGGGAGGGACAAGGGGCTGAGATGCTAACGCACGGGCCCCCGGAGACTGTGACTGCGCCGGAGGCCCGGTGTTTCTGGTGGAGACGGGGGAGAGTCGGGCTCGGCCTGAAACACGGGGTGACTTACCTTGTCGTCCCAACAGACCGCTGGGTGCGGTCACGTTGTATGTGTCTCCGTGCGCCAGACGTACCAGGCTGCTCTTGGTCACTTCCTCAGTCTAGCCCGGGCTGCCTGCCCTTGGTCAACTTCTGCTCGAGGGAGGATGGAGAGGATGGACACCTGCACTACGCTCCTCCTCGCGCTGAGGGTGGGTAGTCTGAGTCTGGGGGTTGCCATGCCCGGAGTTGCGTGGCATGGCTTGTAGGCAGAAATGCTAACCGTGTTTGATTGCCGACCATCCTGCATAGCACAGAGCCGCACCACCGACAATCGTCAGAATGCAGAGAACCAGGCCCCATGGGTCTCCGTTGAAGAGGCCACCTGACAGCATAGCCCATCCGAAGACGATGTAGACGGCACTGTACATGAGCATGAGCATCCCAGCCAGGATGGCCAAGACGCCGAGAGCGACCTTCATTGCCGCCGCCGTTGTCTCCGACTGCGGAAGAGTGCCTCTCCTGCGTTGTCGTCGGCATCAGTCGAACAGCCTATTGCCCAGTGCGAGCCATGGCGGTCGGGCGCCAAGATCCCCATCTACCTCCTCGGTCATTCACAGGTTCTGTTCGACCCACGTTAGGGCGGACACATACAGCACCGCGATTTGGCGGAGCCACTCGACGTGGAACTCGAGCCGGAGACTCCACAGCGGATTCTAGACGACCCATTCGATACGCGTGGGCGACCAGAACAGAAGCACCCATCCGTCATCTCAAGCCCGCCCTGTGGTGAACCTCAACGAGGTGGCCGCGCCGACTGAAGTGGGCCAATGGGCCATTTGCTGGGATTCACGACCTTCTTCCACGTGGCTTCTTCTGTATCTCGGAGACATATGGGGGCCGGTACCCTCGCTTCTCGCAACAATGCAGACACCTCCAATTGTGAACACACGTCTTCTACCAGATTCCGCCATATGCCGTCAATAGTTGGAGGGCCGACATGACCGCAATGGTCAGGCATTGCTTCGACGCCCCAGCGGAGAAGTGTTGCTGACAGCAATCCTCTCAATTTCACACTTCGGGCGGCAGAACAACGCCACCCACCCGGATCGACTGGCGGTCAGTGGCTCCAGCCGGAGCCTCGTATCGCCCCATTGATTGTGCTGCCGATCCAAGCCAAGGAGCTCGCGTTGTGAAGTGGGTCAGTATGGGCGTTGGGTTGCCACCAGAACCAATGCGAACAGGCCTTGCTGTTGCCGTTCCACCCCAACCCACTCCTCTGCACGATACTACACGGGTTGTAGACATTCAGCATCTTTATGTGTCTACTGCTCCCGTATTCGTATATGCCTCTCAGGTCACTGTCCACTGCATTGGGGTCCCATCCCCTTACGACTGGCCAACTGACTCTGGGAACCTCAATCGAAGTGATGGACCCCACATGATCCATTGCGACCTGCTCCCAGTAACTCAGGCTGTTATGGAGGGCCGCGTTGTGCACGTACTTCATTAGGGTGGCTGCACCCTCACTGAAGCCAATGAGTTGAATTGGCATATGCTCATAGCCCAGCATCCGGCCCTGTGGGAACAGGGAGTAGAATTCCCGAAAACCAAGATCTATCATGGTTCGACGAAGCTCCTTCAATCTCGGTCCGATGTCCCAAGGGTCAGTGAATGACTCAGGATCCACGTCCCGAAGCCAGATCGCTTTTGGACTGCCGATGTTGTTGTTCGCTTTGCAGCGCGCCCAAATATGGCCCCAGTCCCTGAACCACTGCCACGAGAACAGGTCATAACTCTGACCGCTACCGCCGATCATGACGAAGTAATCCAACCCTGAGGGGTCAGTGAGATTCAATGGGTTGTTGATGCAATATGAGTACCTGTTCAAGGATTGGGGGTTAGAGCCGTCTGGTACGATCGGATCGGCGCTGATGAACCGCCCGATGCTGGCATCGTAGTGGCGGGCGCCGTAGTAGTATAACCCGGTCGTCTGGTCGAGTCTCTGG
>CALMBS010000359.1 GCA_937860285.1 uncultured Chloroflexota bacterium | reverse complement strand
TACGGCGATCGTCTCATATGCTACCTGGACATCCTGGGCCTCAAGAACCGGATCAAGGCATCCGAGGGAGATCCCCGGCAGGCCCCGCGCATCAAGGCCACGCTGGAGATGCTGAGCCAGTCCGTCGTGGAGGCCCAGAGGCTGCTGCGGGAGCTTCAGCCCCTCACATACCCGGAGAAGGCCCCCGAGGTCACCAGCCAGATGTTCTCGGACACCGTCGTCCTCTGTGCCGACAGGGTCGATGGAACGTCCCTGCTCTACATGCTCTATGCCATCGGGCTCATACAGGCCAGGCTGACGACCCGCGGGACGTTCCTCCGGGGCGCGGTCACGATGGGCCGGCACTACCAGACCCAGGAGCCCAAACTGAACGTGATGTTCGGTCCGGCCTTCACGGAGGCGTACGAGCTGGCGGAGAACCTGGCCGGATGGCCCCGGGTTCTGGTCCACCCGGATGTCCTGCAGGGACCTATCGGACGCTCCATAAGGAGCTACATCGAGCGCAACCTCTGCGTCACCGATAACGACGGGATGCCCTTCGTGGACTACCTCGGCGGCATCTATGGCCTCGGCCTGGCCATCAGCTGGCGGCGGGAGTATCTCCGGAGACGTTCCCGGACCCGCAACCGGTACCTGCCTCTGGAGCTCCAGACGGACCACTACCTGCTGAAGCACAAGAAGGCCGTGGAACGTGAAGCCCGGCGGAAGGAGACCAGGAGCGACCTGGCCATACTGGTCAAGTACCACTCGGCGGCCGCCTACCACAACAGCTTCATCGACTCCGTCTGCGACTTCGTGGGCGGGGCGCCGCGGCCGGACAGCCTGGAGGTCGGGGCCCGCTGCTTTGGCCCGGTGGAGCTGACGCTGAGGGCCCTTCCCCGGAGCTCCGAGGGAGAGGCGGCCGATTTCCTGGGCCGGAAGCTCCGGGAGATGACGCAGAGGATGGGTAAGATCGCGGCCAACAGGATTGACCTGGCGGGCACCTTCCCGGCCCGGTATGGCTGGAGCGAAGGGCCCGCACCGGAGAGGAAGAATGAAATCAGAGGATGAACGGAACCTGAAGGCGCTGGTCGTCTACTTCTCGGCCACCGGGAACACCCGGAAGGTGGCTGATGCCATACATGGCGGGCTGGTGAGCGAGGGGGTGGAGGCTACCATCTGCGGGCTGGAGGATGCGGCGGACAAGGAGTTCTATGACTACGACCTGGTCTTCC
>CALMBS010000358.1 GCA_937860285.1 uncultured Chloroflexota bacterium | reverse complement strand
CAGCGCATAGACACGCCGGTCTTCGAGGACGCCGGGCTGTTCCTGCACAGCGTGGGAGACGAGACCGACATCGTGGAGAAGCAGATGTACAGCTTCGACGACCGCGGCGGCGACCGGATCACGCTGCGGCCCGAGGGGACGGCGCCGGTCTGCCGGGCCTACATCGAGCATGGACTGCACAACCTGCCCCAGCCGGTGAGGCTGTTCTACTTCGGCCCCATCTTCCGCTACGAGAGGCCGCAGGCCGGCCGGTTTCGCCAGCACCAGCAGTTCGGGTGCGAGGCCATCGGCGCGGCCGACGCCGCCCTCGACGCCGAGATCATCGACATGGCCTGGAGCCTGTACGCCACTCTCGGGCTGGCGAATCTTACCCTGCAGCTGAACAGCATCGGTTGCCGCACCTGCCGCCGGGAGTACCTGCAGCGCCTCAGGGACTACTATGCCGGCCTCGACGCGCCGCTGTGCCGTGACTGCCAGGGCCGGCTGGCCCGCAACCCCCTGCGCCTGCTGGACTGCAAGAACCCCGGATGCCATGACCTGGTGGCCAGGGCCCCCCGCATCACCGAGTACCTCTGCCGGGACTGCCAGGCGCATTTCGCCGTGGTCAGGGACAGCCTGGCTGCCCTGCAGATACCATATGAAGTCAATCCCTACCTGGTGCGGGGCCTGGACTACTACACCCGCACGGTCTTCGAGATCCAGCCGGTGGACGTGGGAGGCCAGAGCACCATCGGTGGGGGAGGTCGCTACGACGACCTCATCGAGATCCTGGAGGGCAGACCGACCCCGGCGGTCGGCTTCGCCACGGGCCTGGAGAGGATCATCCTCAACCTGCAGAAGCAGGGCATCGAGCCCCCGCCGGCTTCCGCGGCCAGCGTGTTCGTGGCTCACCTGGGGCCGGAGGCCGGGCTGGAGGCGGTCAAGCTGGCGGCCCGTATGCGCCAGGCCGGGATTGCCGCCACGCTGGCCGTGGAGGGGCGGAGCCTGAAGGCGCAGCTGAAGCAGGCCAACGCCCTGTGCTTCTCGCACGCCCTGGTGATCGGGGAGGAGGAGCTCCGCAGCGGCTCCGTGACGATGCGGGACATGGCCCGCGGAGAGCAGGCGAAGCTCTCGCCGGAGGAGGCCATCGGCCGGCTGAAGTCCTAGCCCCCAATCAGCAAATCGCACCAGGCCAGCCCGCGTGCGCGATTCGCCGGCGCTGCCGCGCCGGCAACTTTGTCCCCCGCAAACAGTCCGGGATTTGAAATCTTCCCCGATTTGTGACATAATTCTGAATGATGTCAGGACGCGTTCTACAGGACGTGTCCTGTCGGCGCATGTAGCCGTAGATCGTACAGATCGCCTTGCCGGTCACGTCTGGCATCCGGCGCCGGGGGCTCAGGGTAGCGGTGGTGGGGGTCGGATGGCAGACTACCAATCGTGACCGGTCGTGCGCTGGTCCGGAGCCTTTTTTGCGAGGGACCCTCGCAACACCGCCCTGGAGTTGGCCCCGCCGTGGGCGTGCGCATGTCGATTGGCAGAGGAGACTGAGATATGGATTTCGGGTTGAGCCGGCAGCAGGAGATGCTGAAGCAGGCCGCCAGGCAGTTTGCCGAGACCAGGGTGGGCCCCAGGGTGCGGGAGGCCGATGAGGGCGGCGACTTCCCCTTTGACCTGGTGCAGCAGATGGGCCAGATGGGCTTCATCGGTCTGGTCAACTCCAGGGAGTACGGCGGGTCCGCCATGGGGCACCTGGCCAGGATCATAGTCATCGAGGAAATGGCCCGGGTCTATCCCAGCCTCGGCTTCTTCTTTCAGGCCGGCAACCTCCTGATGTACGCCCTGGAGAATTTCGGCAACGAGGAGCAGA
Organism: uncultured Chloroflexota bacterium; assembly: GCA_937860285.1. Taxonomy (GTDB): domain Bacteria; phylum Chloroflexota; class Dehalococcoidia; order UBA2247; family RBG-13-53-26; genus JAFGCL01. Next base: position 1,738 of record CALMBS010000358.1, on the reverse strand, counting down.
AGGGCCGGTGTCTGCCCGCCCTGTGCAAGGGGACCAAGGTGAGCGCTTTCGCCGTCACCGAGCAGAGCGGCGGCTCCGATCCCTCGGCCATGATGACCATGGCCAGCCGCAACCAGACCGGCTATGTCGTGAACGGCCGCAAGACCTACATCACCAATGCCGACGTGGCCGACCTGCTGGGCTTCGTGGCCCGCAGCGAAGGCGGCTTCAGCGCCTTCTTCGTGGAGAAGGGGACGCCGGGCTTCGAAGTGACCAGGAGGGAGCCGCGGGCCGGATTCCGCTGCATACCGGTGAATGAGCTGTCGTTCACCGACTGTCACGTCCCCCCGGCCAACCTGATCGGCCAGGAGGGGCGGGGCATGGCGGCGGCCCTGCCCACCATATCGGCCATAGGGCGAACGGGGGCCGCCGGAGTGGCCCTGGGAGCGACGCAGGGGGCATACGAAGGGGCCCTGAAGTTCTGCCGGGAGAGGGTCCTCTATGGCAAGCCCATCTCTGACCTGCAGGCGCTGCAGTTCATGCTGGTGGAGATGAACACCGACATCGAGGCTGCCCGGTGGATCGCCTACCGCCCGGCGGTGCTCCTGGACCAGGGCAAGACGGTGAAGGACCTGGGTGTCGAGATCGCCCGGGCCAAGCTGCTGACCGTAGACGTGGCGCTGCGGCACTGCCTCAAGGCGCAGCAGGCCATGGGGGCCTATGGCCAGTCGCCGGAGTACCGGGTGGAGATGTACCTGCGGGCCATGCTGGAGCTGCTGACCGCCGGCGGCACCCAGGAGATCATGAAGGTGGTCATTGGCCGGGCCATTACCGGCTGAGGAGAGGGTCCTGGAGGGAATGGTGAAATGGATACGGTAGTGTGCATCAAGCAGGTGCCTCACCCGGACCACTTCAGCCACATCACGCTGGACCCGGTGACGAAGGCCATCCGCAGGGATGGTGTGCCCCTGGTGGTGAACCCGGTCGACCGCCACGCCGTTGAAGCCGCGCTGCAGCTGCGCGACCGGTTCCCGGGCAAGGTGACGGTGCTGACTATGGGACCGCCCCAGGCCCGGGAGGCGCTCGAGGAGGCGCTGGCCATGGGCGCCGACGAGGGCATTCTGCTCTGCGACCGGGCTTTCGCCGGGGCCGATGCCTATGCCACGGCGCTGACCATAGCGGCCGCCATCAGGAAGCTGTGCCCGGCGAGCCTGGTCCTGTGCGGTTGCGAGACCGCCGACTCCGGCACCCGGATGGTCGGGCCGATGCTGGCGGAGTTCCTGGACATCCCATATGCCACCAACGTGCGCCGCCTGGATGTCACGGGAGAGGATGCCTGCGTGGCGGAGGCCGACCTGGACGGCGGACGCATGAAGGTGGAGCTGGGCCTGCCGGCGCTGATCACGGTCAGCCGGGCGATGAATGAGCCCCGCATCCCGGACGTGATGGGCATAATCGGGGTGGCCGACAAGACGCTGTCCACGTACGGGGCGGAGGAGATCGACTTGCCCCCCGACAAGACAGGCCTGGCCGGCTCGCCCACCCGGGTGGCGGGGGTGTGGGAGTTCAAGAAGGACCGCCGCTCCGAGGTGCTGCAGGGCAACCCCAGGCACGTGTCCAGCGACGCCGTGGCCCGGCTGCGGGAACTGGGTGGCCTGTAAGTAAGGAGGTATGACCGTGGAGATGGGCAGAGCTACGTGGGGCTACGCGGAGCAAAGGGGCGGCCGGCTGGCCCGGGGCGGCCGGGAGCTGCGCAGCA
>CALMBS010000357.1 GCA_937860285.1 uncultured Chloroflexota bacterium | reverse complement strand
CCGGCGGGCGGGCCCTGAAGTTCTACAGCTCCGTCCGGATCGAGCTCAGGCGGAAGGATTCGATCAAGGTCGGCACGGAGGTGGTCGGCAACCGGGTCAAGGCCAAGGTGGTCAAGAACAAGGTGGCGCCCCCGTTCCGGACGGCGGAGTTCGATATCATGTTTGCCCAGGGGATAAGCCGTGAAGGCGACATGGTTGACCTGGGCGTGGCCATGGGCATTCTCAAGAAGAGCGGCGCCTTCTTCTCCTTCGGCGATTCGCGGCTCGGCCAGGGACGGGAGAACACCAAGGTGTTCCTGAAGGAGCACCCGGATGTGGCCCAGCAGGTGGAGTCCCAGATCAAGTCCAAGGGCATGGCCGTGGGCAGCCTGATGTCCGCTGGGGAGGATGAGGGTGGCGAGGCCTGATGAGCCGCAGGCCGGCTTCCGCCCGGGGGCCCGCCTCGCGGGCGGAGCCACCCATGGATGCCGCCTGCCGCTACCTGAGCTACCGGCCGCGCAGTGAGTTCGAGATGAGGGTGTGGCTGCGGAGGAAGGAGTTCCCGCCGGGAGTGGTGGACAGCACCATCTCGGCCTTGAAGAGCAGGGGGCTGGTGGATGATGTGGCCTTTGCCCGCTACTGGAGGGAGAGCCGCGATAGCGGCAGCCCGCGCAGCCGGGCCGCGCTCAAGAGCGAGCTGGCCCGCAAGGGGGTAGATCCCGACGTGGTGTCCGCGGCCCTGGACTCGGCCGATGACGTAGCGGCCGCCTATCGCGCGGTGCAGAAGAGGGCCGCCCGCCTGGCAGGGTCCGACTATGGCGAGTTCCGCAACAGGCTGGGCGCCGCCCTGCGGCGGCGCGGCTTCAGCTACGAGGTGACTGAGTGCACAGTGAAACGGCTGTGGCAGGAGAGTAGGAGCAATGGGTAGAGACCGACGTCGCGGCAAGAGAAGGTATCAGGTAGGTCCCCGGCCGGGCCCGGCAGCGGCCCCGTCGGTGGGGTCATCGTCGGTGAATCCCGAGGGGGCAAGCGGGACACCGGCCCCCTCGCGGCCGGCTTTCCCGCAGAGGGGGCCCGGCGCGGGCAGGACCATGCCCAGAGTGGGAGGACCCGTGAGGGCGCCGGCCCTGGCCAATCCGAACCTGGGCAGGGACCTGCGCCATATCGGTATCGTGACGGCGGCGCTGGTGGTCCTTCTCATCGTCCTCTGGCTTGTCCTCTCTTGAGATGCCGCGTGAAGATAGAGGTGACTCTCAACGGGGAGCAGGTCCACGGCCGTCCCGGGATGACCATCCTGGAGCTGGCCCGGGAGAAGGGTGTGGACATCCCCACACTATGCTACCACCCTGATCTGACCCCCGCCGGCGTGTGCCGTCTCTGCGTGGTGGAGGTGGAGGGCTGGAGGACGCTGGTCCCCTCGTGCCAGACGCCGCTCTCCCCGGGCATGGTTATCCGGACGCACTCGGCCAAGGTGGTGGCGGCCCGCCGGATGCTGCTGGAGCTGGTCCTGGCCAGCCACCCTGACGTCTGCCTGGTGTGCGACAAGGGGAACCGGTGCGAGCTGCGCCAGGTGGCGGGCAGCCTGGGGATCATCCTGCCCCGCCTCCGGATGAAGAGGCACTACCACGCGGCGGAGGACGCCTCGCAGCACGTGGTGCGCGACCTGTCCAAGTGCATTCTGTGCCGCCGCTGCATCCGGGCCTGCCACGAGATCAAGAAGGCGGACATCCTGGCCATGGGCTATCAGGGCTTCGGCTGCAAGGTCATCGCCGGCCGCGATCAGGCCCTGGATGCCGAGGTCTGCCAGTCCTGCGATGTCTGCCTGTCCGTGTGCCCGGTGGGAGCGCTGCAGAGGCGCGAGGAAGCGGCCCACGTTCAGGGCCGGCCGACGGACAGGGCGAGGGAAACATGCTGAACCAGGACCTCCTGGTGCTGAGGAACTGCGGGGTCATCGATCCGGGTGACCTGGATTCATACGTGGCGCGGGGCGGCTTCGAGGCCTGGCGCCGGGTGCAGTCCGGAATGACGCCGGCGCAGGTGATCGACGAGGTGAAGAGGTCGGGCCTCCGGGGCCGGGGGGGCGGCGGTTTCCCCGCGGGCCTCAAGTGGGAGCAGACGGCCGGCGGGCCCGGCGGGACAAGGTATGTCATCGGCAACGCCTCGGAGGGGGAGGTGGGGGCCTTCAAGGACCGCTACATGCTGGAGAATGACCCCTGGTCCTTCATTGAGGGGCTGGCCATTGCCGCCTATGCCGTGGGGGCCTCCACGGCCTTTATCAACCTGCGCGGCGAGTACGGTCACCTGGCCTCTCCCCTGGACAGCGCCGTCGCCCGGGTCCGGGACAAGGGGTGGCTGGACCTCGGCGGACGCGCAGCGGAGCGCATAGACATCGTCCTGCGCCGCGGCACCGGGGGCTACGTCTGCGGCGAAGAGACGGCCATGATGGAGACGCTGGAGGGCCGGCGGGGTGAGCCCCGGTTCAGGCCGCCCTTTCCGCCAGAGCGGGGGCTGCTCGGACGCCCCACGCTGATCAACAACGTCGAGACGCTGATGAACATACCGTGGATACTGAGCCAGGGTGCGGACCGCTTCCGCGGGATGGGCACGGACCGCAGCCCGGGAACGAAGGTGTTCTCGGTCAGCGGGGATGTAGCGCGGCCCGGGGTGTACGAGGTGGAGATGGGGCGCCCGCTCTCGGACCTGGTGGAGATGGCCGGGGCGGCGGAGGTGAAGATGGTCCAGGTGGGCGGCGCCTCGGGCCGGATCGTGCCCGCCGCGGGGATGGACGTGCCGCTTTCGTACGAGACGGTGCTGGGGGCCGGGCCGGTGATGGTCTTCGACCGCAGCCGGGACGTCGTCGATATCATGCGGAAGACCATGGACTTCTTTGTGTCGGAGTCCTGCGGCAGCTGCGCCCCGTGCCGGGAAGGCACCCAGGCCATGGCCGAGACCCTGGCCCGTATCGCCGCCGGGGCGGGGCTGCGGAAGGACCTCCAGCTCCTCGAGGACGTGGCGGGCGTGATGATCCTGACATCAGCCTGCGGGCTGGGGCAGGCGGCACCCTTCGCGGTAGTGGACAGCCTGCGGCATTTTCGGACCGAATACGAGGGACACCTGCTGTGAAGGCCATCACCAGGCAGAAGGCGCCCGTCGAGATCGAGGAGTTGCTGAGAGGGGTATCCAGCGTCTTCCTCGTCGGCTGCGGGACGTGCGCCACCATGTGCCGCACGGGGGGAAGGGAAGAGGTGGCCGAGATGGCCGCCAGGCTGGCCGCGTCGGGGAAGAGGGTAACGGGGACGGCGGTGGTCCCCACCGTGTGCGACGCCCTGGACCGCGAGGCGCTGGCGGCCAACGCCCGGGCCATGGAACAGGCTGACGGCGTCCTGGTGATGTCCTGCGCTTTCGGGGTGCAGATGCTGGCCCTCTACACCGCCAAGGCGGTCTATCCGGCCCTGGACACGCTGTTCATGGGCCAGGAGATGTCGCCGGGCGCCTTCACCGAGGTCTGCGTCCAGTGCGGCGAATGCGTCCTGGGGTGGACCGGGGGCATCTGCCCGATCACCGCCTGCCCCAAGGGACTGCTGAACGGCCCGTGCGGCGGGGCCAGGAAGGGCAAGTGCGAGGTATCGGCCGACAGGGACTGCGCCTGGGAGGTCATCTACCGCCGCCTGGGCCAGCAGGGACGGCTGGGCCTTCTGAAGAAGCGGCGGGCCCCGCGGGATTTCTCTGCCAGTCCCAGGCCGGGCACCTACCTGGTGGAATGACGGGGTGTTGATGTGAACTTGAGGGAGAAGCTGGCGGCCGGCCGGTTTGTGGTCACCTGCGAGGTCGGCCCCCCCAAGGGCGTCGACATCAGCGAGATGAAGCGCAGTGCCGAGAGGGTCCGCGGCCGGGTCGACGCCGCCAACGTCACCGACCAGCAGGGGTCGGTGATGCGGTTGAGCTCGCTGGCGGGCTGCTGCCTGCTGAAGGAGTGGGGCCTGGAGCCGGTCCTGCAGATGACCTGCCGCGATCGGAACCGCATCGCGCTGCAGTCCGACCTGCTGGGCGCCGCCGCGCTGGGGATGGAGAACGTCCTGTGCCTCACGGGGGACTATGTCACCCTGGGCGACCACCCGCAGGCGAAGCCTGTCTTTGACCTGGACTCCGTTTCCCTGATCGAGGCCGCCCGCCGGCTGGAAGAGGGGCATGACCTCGCCGGGAAGGATCTCAAGGGGGCCCCGCGCTTCTTTGTCGGGGCCTGCGTTACGCCCGAGGCGGACTTCCTGGAGCCCCAGATCCTCAAGATGGAGAAGAAGGTCGAGGCCGGGGCCCGTTTCTTCCAGACGCAGGCGGTCTACGACGTGAGGAAGTTTGCCGATTTCATGTCCACGGTGCAGTATCTGAAGGTCCCGGTGCTGGCGGGGGTGGTGGTCCTTCGCTCGGCGGCCATGGCCCGGTATATGAACGAGAAGATCGCGGGGATTCATATCCCGGACGCGGTCATCGCCGAGATGGACCGGGCGGCGGACAAGGCTGCCAAGGGCGTTGAGATCGCCGCGCGGACCATCGCCGATATCAAGGGCCTCTGCCAGGGCGTCCACATCATGACGATTGGCCAGGAGAAGAGGACATCGGATATAATTGATGCTGCCGGTCTGTGACCGGGCGTGTACGAGATTCTCCTGTGCACGTGATGGAGGCGCGAAGTGGCCATGAGCTCCGCCGGTAGCCTGAAGATGTGGCTCCTGGAAACCAGACCCCAGTTTCTCATCCTGACTCCTATGTGCGTCCTGGTCGGTGTGGCGGCGGCGGCGTACGAGGGCTTCAGCCTGAATGCGTGGCATGTGGTGCTGGCGCTGGTGGGGGCCCTCCTGGCTCACATCAGCGTGAACGTGCTGAACGACTACTTCGACTACCGCAGCGGGATCGACCTGGCGGTCAGGAGGACGCCCTTCAGCGGCGGCAGCGGCATCCTGCCGGCCGGCCTGCTGAAGTCCAGGGGCGTGTACCTGCTGGGCCTGGGCAGCCTCATCGGCGTGGGCGCCATCGGTATCTACTTCACCATCGTGCACGGCTGGCCGATACTGCCCCTGGGGATACTGGGCATGGTGGTGGTCTACCTCTACACCACGCACCTCACTAAGAGTCCGCTGCTGTGCCTGATCGCCCCCGGCCTGGGCTTCGGGCCACTGATGGTGGTGGGCACCTACTTCGCACAGACCGGCGAGTACTCGATTACCCCGGTCGTGGCCTCCCTGGTCCCCGGCTTCCTGGTCTCCAACCTGCTGCTCCTGAACCAGTTCCCCGACGTTGAAGCGGACAGGGGCGGAGGACGCTATCACATCCTCATCTCCCGCGGCCGGCGGTTCAGCTCCAGGGTCTATGCCGCACTGATGGCGGCCACCTACATCAGCCTGGCCCTGGGCGTGGCCCTGCGGGTCCTGCCCTTGACGGCCCTTGTGGGGCTGCTGACCCTGCCCCTGGGGGGGAAGGCGGTCATGGGGGCCCTCAAGAACTGCGAGGACACCGAGAAGCTGGTCCCGTTCCTGGGCCTGAACGTCCAGGTCATCCTCCTGACCACGCTGCTTACCGGTGTGGGCCTTCTGCTGGGGTTGGCGCTGCCCGACGGCCTGCGCTGGTAAACGGACCGGGCGGATGGCGTTCCCGGGAGCCGCACGCGGGCCCGATGGCTAGAAGGTCACGGTGAAGTCCGGGAAACGCCCGCGGCAGGCTCCCCATCGCACCGTCACCCCATCTACCCGGGCCGCTCGCGGTCCCCGGTGCAGGTGCTCCACCAGCTTCTCCAGCTTCGCCCGGTCGCCCTCGGCCTCCACCTCCACCGCTCCCGGGACGTTCCGCACATACCCGGTGAGCCCCAGGTCCCGGGCGTGCTCCTCCACGAAGGCCCGGAAGTACACGCCGTGGACCCGGCCGGTCACGGTGGCGTGCAGGGAGGCCAGTGCGTGGTCCTGGCGGGCCATGTCAGGGCCTCATCCTCGCCGGGCGCGGGCGCTCCGCCCGGTCGAGGCGGGTCAGCCCGTGCCGCAGGGCAGCGGCCACGGCCTCCAGGTACTCTTCCCTGGTCAGGCCCCTGTTCAGCGGCGGATAGCGGTCAGCTTCGAAGCAGGGGTGGTACTGGGCCATGATGTTGATGTAGGTGCTGGGCGACACGTCTTCCGCCAGGAACGCCGCGGTCCGGCCCGTGCCGGCCAGGCCCCGGGGCAGGACCAGGTGACGCACCAGGAGTCCGCGGGCGGCCACCCCGCGACGGTCGATAAGGAGGTCCCCCACCTGCCGGTGCATCTCCTTCACCGCCGCCCGGTTCACCTCGGCATAGTCCTTTGTGCCCGAGTACCGGCGGGCCACCGTGCTGTCGGAGTACTTCATGTCCGGCATGTAGATGTCGACCACACCTTCGAGCAGCCTCAGGGTCTCGATCGACTCATAGCCGCCGCAGTTGTACACCAGGGGGACAGACAGGCCTGCGGCGGCGGCTGTCTCCAGGGCCTCCAGCACCTGGGGCACGACGTGTGTGGGTGTGACCAGGTTGATGTTGTGACAGCCCCGGGCCTGGAGCGAGAGCATCATGGCGGCCAGCTCGTCGCTATCCACCTCCTGGCCCTCGCCTTGCTGGCTGATAGAGGAGTTCTGGCAGAAGACGCAGCGCAGGTTGCAGTGGGCGAAGAAGATGGTCCCCGAACCTCCGGTGCCGACGAGGGGCGCCTCCTCGCCGAAATGGGGGCCATAGCTGGCGACAACTGCCCTGCGGCCCGTCCGGCACTGGCCTGTCTGGCCCTTCAGCCGTTGGGCCCGGCAGTGCCGGGGGCAGAGCTCACAATGCTGGAGAATATCAAGGGCGGCCTCGGTCCGGCGGCGGAGCTGTCCGCTCCCGGCCAGAGCGAGGTAGGCCGCTGCCCCTATGGCGCCTCCCCGGTCTCCTCCTTCTTGCCCTTGGTCTTGATGACCTGGACGGTCACCGGCTGTGACAGGACGTCCGATACCGCAGGCTTCTTGGCGTCCTTCTTGGGCTTCCTGGTCTCCCTGCCGCCGTAGTCCTTTCTTCCCATTGGCTCACCTCACACGATTTTGGTATCCAGTAGTTTAGCAGGCCACTCCGCTGCCGGCAATGGATCAGCTGCGCCTGGAGTGTGCTCGACAGCTCCGCGGCGGCGGCCGGCGGGCCGGGTCAGGCCTTCTGGTCCATGATGTACACCACCAGGCTGTCCAGAGAGTCGCGCACGGGGCCGGGGGGCAGGCCGCGGAGTCCGGTCCTGGCCTGGCCGCAGAAGTCCAGCGCGATCCGCCGGCACTTCTCCAGGACGCCGGAGTCCGCCACCATCTCGACCAGGGCGTTCAGCGCTGCGGGGGGGTCCCGGTCCAGCAGGTCTGCCACCGGGCGGTTCCGGGGCTGCTCCAGGAGCAGAATGGCCGGCAGGGTTATACCGCCCTGGGACATGTCAGAGCGGTAATCACAGATGTCATCGAGTGTCTGGAAGGCCATTCCCAGGCTGTAGCCGTAGGCTCTCATGGTGCGGACCGCCTTCGCCGGCGCCCGGCTCAAGAGGGCGCCCGACTCGGTGGCTGCGGCAAACAGGGAAGCCGTCTTCCGGCTGATGGTGCTGAAGTAGCCCTGGCGCCCCTGGCTTGATCGGACAACCCGCTCCGCGGCCGCCCCACCGCAGAGATCAGCCAGGGCCCGCGAGAAGATCTCCATCGCCTGCAGGCTCCCCGTCCCGGCGGTCATCATGGCGGAGCAGCCGCAGAGGTAGTCTCCCAGCATGACGGCGTGCGAGTCTCCCCAGATCCTGTTGACGGTCAGCCTGCCCCGGCGGGTGACGGCGTTGTCAATGGTGTCGTCGTGGACCAGCGTGGCGGTGTGCAGGAGCTCATAGCCCAGCGCCATGGAGATGAGCGTGGCGGTGCGGCCCGGGTACAGGCTGCCGGCCAGCAGCACGAGTGCCGGCCGGAGGCGCTTGCCGCCTCCTCTGAGCACATGGGTCAGCTCTTCTCTGAGGAACGGCGGCGCATCCTGGATGACCCGGTCGAGCTCCGCCTCAAAGCTGGCCATCTCGCCCTCGATGGGGGAGTAGATGGCCTGGACGCCGGGGACCGGGGTCTCCGGCGCCGAGAGCGCAGCGTCGGCGGCCGCTGTGGCGGCCGAGGCGCCGGGGCCGGCGGATGCGACGGCGGCGCCGGGGGATCTGACGGCCAGCGCTGCCCCCCACCCTTCCGGGTGTGGGCCGACTGCTCCGTCGATGGAAGGTGCGGTCTTCATCACTCGATATCCAGACGCACCCGTATCCATTCCAGCATGTCACCCGATTTCCGCACCACCCACCGTGTGCCGCTGCTGACGGTCCGCGGCACGAAGGTCACGGCGCGGCCGACAGCGTTGCCGGCGCCGGCCCGGGGTTTCGGCTCCCGTGCCTTCTCCGGTTGCGCCGGCCTGGGGGAGGCGGCGGCCGCAGCGGCAGCTGCAGGCGCGGCGGCGGGGGCGGCCTCTTCGGCGCCCGCCGGCGCCGCACCGGGCAGGGACGGGCCGCGGCCGGCCCTTCTCAACGAAGGTCCCAGTGCCTGATCGGTGGTCTGGACCGTGCTGGGTGGCGGCCGCCTCCTCTTTGGCTGCGGATTGCCCAGCAGCAGGTCCCAGAACGCGGCGGCCGATGACCGTTTGCGGGGGACCCGCCGGACGCCAGGGCCGGGGCCGGGCAGGGAGGCCTCCGCCGCGGTGCCGGAGGCACCAGAAGGAGGCCGGCGCGAGGCCCGGGTGGGGACCGCGGCGGGGGTACGCTTCCACATCACATCGACGAAGTCATCGGCCCACAGCCAGAACTGGCGCTTGTAGATGACCCAGAACCACCCAGCGGCCCTGGCCGACAGGGCCACGAAGGCGAAGGCGCCGCCGACTACCGTGACGGCCACCAGGATGCCGAGCAGCAGCATCCCCAGCATCTGCAGCGGGCTGGGCAGCCGCATCAGGACCCAGGCCACCATGTAGCCCAGGAACAGCAGGCAGCCGCCCGGAATCAGGTTGCGCCAGTCGGACATCCAGCGCCCGAAGTTGATGACGTGGGGCCCGATACGCTTCCAGCACCACAGGGAGAGGGTCAGCGCGATGAGCAGCCCCACCAGGAGGATGGGCGCCATCATCAGGCCGGCTGTGAGCAGTATGCCGGTCAGCATGCCGCGAGGCCTTCCCGTTCTACCCCGGTGGGAGGCGCGGCGCCGGCGGCGCCGCGCCGGGCGCTACACGAAATAGGGGACCCCAAACTCCCTCACTTCCCGGATGATCACGGTCACCCTGGTCAGGAAGCCGCCCAGCTGCTCCTTGACCGCATCTCCGCCCCGGGCCAGCTCATCGGCCACCCGGTCGAAGGCCTTGGTGCCCTTCTGAATAATGAACTCCCAGTCTCCGACCCACCCGGCGCCGGAATCCCTCTCCGGGACCTCGGCATCGGTCGTCCTCATGACCAGGACATAGGGGACGGCCACGAAGTCGGCCGTGGGCAGCGCCAGCACCCCTTCGCAGGCCACGTAGCCGGTCTCCTCCAGCCAGGTGCCGTCGATCTCGACCAGCGGCTGCTCTTCGCCTGTCACCTGTTTCAGGTAGAAGACCGACCTGACCTTGGTACCCCACATCTCCAGGGTGAAGTTGTCGGTCCGGTCCGGCAGGTTGAACTGGAGCGTGCCGCTGAGGCGAAGGTCCTTCGTTTCCTCGCCGCCCGCGCGGGTCAGCATGGTGCCGTCCAGGTCGAGGGTGACGTTGGCGATGTCCTTGTAGGAGAAGCACCACCCCCAGCCGGTCAGGGACAGCGAGATGGGCTGGTCCAGTGCCGGGTCGTGTATGTCTTCCGCCGTCACGGAGGCCGGAAGACACAGGATGGCGCAGACCAGGAGCATCAGCAGCCCCCTGGCGGCGGTCCCCCGGCGACGGTGTCTGTCCATCTCTCTGTACGATCCTGGCTGTCAGCTAGAAAAGCGATCCGAACATGCTGCTCAGGATGCTGGTGGCGGTGGTGGCCGCGGCCCACAGGTCACCCACCAGGCTGGCGCCGGACGCCGTCAGCGTAATGTTCGGGTCCAGGGGTCCGGTGGCATTCTGCGGAACGCTGACCAGGTAGGCCAGTATGCCGTTGCCTATGGCCAGAGACTCAGCCAGAAGGCGGGCCATGGCGGTGTAGATGTCCATCGCTAGATCACACCCATCAGCTCACGTGGACGGACCACAGGGCATTCATCATCGAGTTCATCACGCCCGCGAAAGAAACGAAAAGATCGCTCCAGTTCTGGCAGAAGGACTGCCCGCTGGCCGACAGGGAGATGTTGGTCATGTTCCCATCCACGTAACCGAAGCTGACGTAGTGGGCCAGAGTGCCTTCGATGAGGATGATGGCCTCGGCCACAACCCTTCCCAGAACGTCCCCGAATGCGTCCATTTCCCGACCTTGCCTTCCCTTCCTCCAGAGTGGCCGCTGCCCTGGCTGCCGTGGCCGCCGGTGGTCAGTGCACCGGCACCTCATTATTATCCGCGGCCAGTCAAGGGTCTCGCACCCATCGCGGGCGGGGTGGCGGACCGATGCGTCCGCTCCCGCGCCTGCGATGCGCGGTCCGGGCAGTTATATACGCGGCGGGGATGGCGGTTGGATTGGATGGGGATTAGGGTATGCTTAGAGACCGATTAGAAGATACGGGTTTGTGATGTTTCCCGGAAAGAAAGAACCGGGGTACTCCTGTCTCCCCCGGTTCCCCTTGCCCCAGTGATGAACGCCCGATCGGCGCTTGGCTGCCTACGACGGATAGACGCTGAGGCCAGCCATCAGCCCGGACAGCGCACCGAGCCCGGTGACGGTCACGGACGTGAGGCATTGCACCAGAGCATAGCCACAGGCCGTCAGGCTGCCCGTGTAGCCGCCGCCGGTGCAGTTCGCCAGCGTCGCATTGCCGTCGACCCAGGTTACCTGGACGAAGCATTCCAGGAACCAGTCGACCAGGATGACTAGCTTGGCGATGATGTCGGAGAAAACCGTGCGTTGCATGGTCACCCCCCTTTCTGAAGATTTTTCTTCTCGCTCCGTCCAGGGACCAGAGACTGCCGGGTCCGCCGGTCCCTCGTCAGGGCGGTAGCGACGTAATGTGGCTGTTATATCATTGGGCCCGGGGAGGGTCAATGGGTTTTTCGGGCCCTACCATCGCTTGAGAACTTTTTGTGACTCTTTGCTGCCCGGTTGACACGGCGTCGAGACACGGCCTAGAATCACGCCCAGCCTGCACCGGGTGAGGCATATACATGGAGCGAGAAGACGATGGTTCCCGCACGACAGTGCCGGCCGCCCTGGGCCTCCTGGCTGCCGCCGTCCTGGCTATCGGCATCCGCCTGCTGCACCTGGCCCATCCCGGCCACCACTACATCCTCAGCCCGGACTCGCACTTCTTCCACTGGCAGGCGGCCCGCTGGCTGGCGGGCGACTCCGTCCCGGTGGCCTGGCATGGCGGGCTGACCTACCCGCTGGCCTACGGGGCCAGGCTGGTCGGCTTCACCTGCGGCCTCAGCGACTCCAGCGCCCTCAGGGTGGTGGGGACGCTGCTGCCCCCGGCCATCGGGCTGGTGGGGCTGCTGGTCATGTACTGGGGTGTCGGCCGCCTCTACGGCCGGCGGGCGGCGCTGGGGGCGGCCTTTCTCTGGGCCCTGCTGGGGCACGTGTGCTGGACGCAGGCCGCCGGCTACCTGGACCGCGACGGGCTCAGCATGGTCCTGCTCAGCGGGGGGGTGTTCGTCTTTCACCTCTCCCGCCGCCTCCGGGTCATGGTGAGGGGCCGCGACGTGGGATGGGCGCTGGGGTCCCTGGCGGTGCTGGCGGCGATGGTCCTGCTGGTGCTGGAGTGGCTGTGGCTGGGGGCCGTCCTGCTGGTGGTGGTGCTGGTGGCCACGGTGCTCCTGGAGGTTGTGGCCGGTACGGTGGTCCGCGCCGCGCGGGACCTGGACCACCGGGTGGATGAGATGGCCCTGGTGGGCAGGCTCCCGCGGCACGCGCTGTCAGCCCTGGCGCGCTCCAGCTGGCGCCAGGTGGCCCTGATACTGGCGCTGGGCCTGGCCGTGGTCGTCTTCAAGCCGGGGTTGCCGTATATCGGACGGATGGCCGCCGACGTGCTGGGGGGCGCGGTCTCGGGGACGCAGGACGTGGGGGAGCTGCAGCCCCTGACCATCGGCGACCTCCTGGCCTATATCCCCATGGCCATACCCCTGCTGGCGGGCCTCTGCCTGGCGGTGCGCCGGCATCGGGCGGCCGACATCCTCTCCCTGGCGTGGCTCTCCTCGATGGGCCTTCTGGCGGTGTTTGCCAGCCGGCTGGTCCTCTACGCCGCCCCGGCGGCGTGCGTCATCGGCGGCCTGGGGCTGGCGTGGTTCTTCAACTTCGATGGCTTTTCCAGCACGCTGCGGTACGTGGAGACGCCCCTGGGAGTGGCGGCGCGCCCGTCCGGCCGGTTCATTCTGCGGGCGGTCATCTGCACCGGGCTGGCCATCCTGCTGGTCGTGCCGTCCGTGGCGGGGGCGTACCGCCTCGGGGCCAGCGGCCGGGTCGCGGCGGACCGCGAATGGGAGGAGGCCCTGGGCTTCCTGAACCGGGAGACCCCCGCTGAGGCCGTGGTCATGAGCTGGTGGGACTACGGCTACTGGATACTGGACATGGGCGGTCGGCGGCCCGTGGTGGACAACGGCTACTACAGCTGGGACGACGAGCGGCTGCGGGATGTGGGACGGGCCTACTGCACCGCGGACCCGGCCGAGGCGGCGGCCGTCATGGCGGCGCACCGGGCGGACTACCTGGTGTTCTCCCGGCGGGAGGTGGAGATACTCCCCGTCATATCCCGGTACGGTGAGGGTGAGGAGCTGGGCGACGGACGCTCGGTGCCCGACGAGCTCCGGGACTCGCTCTACTGGCAGGCCCTGTACGGCGACTTCCGGGGCGGGGGCGGCCTCAGGCGGGTGTACCCGGCCTCCGATGTCGAGGAGCCGGAGGTGGTGGTGCTGATGCGGACTGCGGTGGCCTCACCCGCGGGGACATGATGCGCGGCCGCGCTAGTCGGAGCGATCGTCGTCTTCGACCCAGTCCTCAGCAGGGGCGCTGGCCTCCTCGTCCGGTCGGCGCAGGGCGCGCAGCCCGAAGAGGAGGCATACCACGGCATTGGCGGCGAAGATGCCGACCCACAGCAGGAGGGTGACGGGACGGGGCTTGACCGGCTCAACGTCCATGAACATGGCCACGAACTCCATCACGCAGAAGACAAGGTTGATGGCGGCCAGCACGAAGACCAGGCACCCACAGCCGCGGTTCAGTTTCATCGCGCCTCCCTGACTGAGAGTAAGGGCCGATTGCCGCGACATTATATCACGGAGTGTCCACGACGCCAATTTGTGACGCCGGAGAGATAAATGCTATATTACTGGCAGCCGGACGCGGTCAGCCGGGAGCTGCCGGCAAGGGGGTGGGCAACATGATCCGAAGACGGGCAGCGATTTTCGCCGCAGCATGCCTGGTGGTCCTGGCCGTCGCGCTGGGACCGGCGGTCCTGCCGTCCGGCCGCCCGGCGGTGGGGGCGGAGACTGTCTGCCAGCCGTCGACCGAGATCACCTACGATGACGGCACGGCCGACAGGTACGTCAGCACCATCTGCTCGCCCTGCAGCAACGTCCAGGGGGTGCGGTTCTCGCTGCCCGCGGGGCTGGCCTCGGCCACCATCTCCTCGGTGCGCTTCTGGTGCCGGCCGAACTCCCCGGGCGACTCGGTGGAGGTGCACATAGTCGGCCCCGACCACCTCACGGAGCTGGTCCCCGTCCTAACGCAGGCCGTGGGAGAAACCGGGTGGCAGACGGTGGCGCCGGCGGAGAACGTGGTGACCGGGGACTTCTTCGTGCTGGTGCGCCGGCTTGATGCCGGGACCTCCCTGGGCTGCGACTACTGGAACGACTACCACCGGTCCTTCGCCGGCGAGCACCCATCCACTCTGACGGAATGGGGCCGGCCCGAAGAAGGCGGGGACATCATGATCCGGGCCACCGTGGAGGCCTCGGTCCACGTCGGGCCCGGGCAGCTGTACTCCACCATCCAGGAGGCGGTGGACGCCGCCTGCTCCGGCCTCACCATACATGTTCACCCGGGCACCTATGCCGAGAACGTCACCGTGTGGAAGACGGTGGCCATCGCGTCGACCAACGGGCCGGCCCAGACGACGGTGCACAGCCCTTCGGGGCGCCGCAACACCTTCACCATAACGGCCCCTGATGTGTCCTTGTCCGGCTTCACCATCACCGGGGCCACTGACGCCGACCGCGCCGGCGTGAGCGTCTCGGGCGCCTCGGGATGCAGCATCACCGGCAACATCATCACCGGCAACAACATGGGCATCTACCTCTCAGGGGCCAGCGGGCAGACGCTCGTCGTCGAGAACGAGATCAAGTCCAACTCCAACGGCATCTACGTGGACGGATCGCAGACCTACATGGCGGGCAACAAGATACACGGCAATACGGCTTCCCTGGGGTCGGCCGTGTTCTTCTCGGGCTCGGCATCGGGCAACCAGCTCCGCTTCAACAGCATCACCCTCGATGCCGGCATGGGCGCCGGCCCCCACGTCTACAATCAGAGCGCGGCGGAGGACGTCAGCGCCAGGGAGAACTGGTGGGGCGATGCCGCCGGCCCCGGCAACGCCGGGGGCCGGGGGACCGCCGTGGGCGAGGGCGTGGTGTACCAGCCCTGGCTGGCCGCCGCACCTCTGCGGGTGAAGGCCGCCAGGGTCGGTCCCGGCGAGTTCACCCTGGCGGCCGTGGGCGAGGCCTCGGTGACGCTGCTGGGCCGGGGCAGCGGCACGGCCGTGATCTCGGTGGCCGGTTTCACCGCGAACCCGGCCGGGGAGTTCCCGGTCACGGATATGGGGAGGTGGGTGGACCTGCTGGTCAGCGGCGGCAGCGGGCTGGAGACGTTGGAGATGAGGGTCAACTACACGGCGCAGGAGGGGGGCAACCTGGACCAAGGGACGCTGCGTCTGTACTGGTGGGACGGCTCGCAGTGGGACCTCTGCTCGGACACCGGGGTGGACCAGTCGGGCGGTTTTGTGTGGGCCAGGGTGGCCGGCGGCGGCCGGCCGGGGCCGGCGGACCTCGAGGGAACCTTCTTCGCCGTGGGGACGGCGCCCGGCGGAGGGACGACGTCCTGGTGGCTCATACCGGTAGCGATCCTGATCGTGGTGGTCCTGCTGATAGCCTTCCGGGTCTTCTGGGTGCTGGTGGTCAGGAACGGGCGCGAGCGGTAGGGCGCGCGGCGCCAGGCTGATGGCAGGGGCTGCCCGACACACTGGAGGTGACATGAAGATCAGCAGAGGATTAAGGCGATCCTGGTTTCTGGCGCTGCTGGTGGCGCTGGCCCTGGTGGCGCCGATGGCTGTCCCGCGCGAAGTCGACGCCTGAAGGTGCATGCTGCTGACGGTCGTCAGCCAGCCAGTGGGCGGTGGCACCGTGGCCCTGGAGCCCGCGTACTCCGACAACCTGTACGATCCCGATGAGCCGCCGGTGACAATGACCGCCCAGCCCTCGGCGGGGTACGTGTTTGCCGAGTGGACCGGCGACGTGGCCGGCATCCCCGACGTGACGGACAACGTGGTCTCGGTCGCCATGACCCAGGACAAGACCATCACGGCCAACTTCGTCGAGTCGTGGGTGCGCTACACGGTGACCGCGGCGGCGGAACCGTTCGCGGGCGGCTGGGTGAGGGTGAGCCCGGTGCAGGACAACTACTCGGTGAACCAGGTGGTCTCCTTCTCCGCGGTGGCAACGCCGGGGTATGCCTTCGACCACTGGGCCGGTGATATGGCCGGCACCAGCTCACCGGTGGACCTGCGCCTGAACGGGAACAAATCCGTCACCGCCGTCTTCTACCCGGTGCTGTCCGCCGGCGTGGAGACGGCCGGGACGGGCACGGTTGAGGCCGACCCGCCGGCCACGTCCGGCGGCTACCCGTCGGGCACCGCTGTGAGCCTGACCGCCCAACCCGCGGTGGGGTACCTGTTCGACCGGTGGACCGGCGACGTCGGTGGCCTGGCGGACCCCGGGCAGGCGGCGCTGAGCCTGGTGGTGACATCGCCGCGGACCCTGACTGCCCGGTTCGCGCTGGCGCCGCGCTATGCCGTGGTGCTCTTCCCGCAGGAACAGGCCGGTGGCTCCGTTTCCTTTGAGCCGGTCCAGCCGGCCGGAGGCTACCTGGCCGGCGAGACGGTCAAGGTCTACGCCCTGGCCGCAGACGGATACGCCTTCAGCCGCTGGACGGGGGACGTCAGCGGCACTGACCCCATCCTGCAGCTGAGCGTCTCGCAGGGGCTGGCCGTAGGGGCCGTCTTCGATCCTACAGTGACTGTCGAGGGCGATCCCGCCGAGGGAGGCGAGGTGGAGATCACGGCGCCGCAGGCATCCGGCGGCTATGTCGCCGGCAGCGAGGTCACTATCGAGGCCCGTCCGGCCCAGGGATACGAGTTCACGGGCTGGAGCGGCGACGCCTCCGGTGAGGACAACCCGGTGACCGTCGTGGTGGACTCGCCAAAGACGGTGACGGCCGTGTTCGCCAAGCAGTTCGTGGTCCCCTGGTGGGCCATAGCCGTGGCCGCCGGCCTGGCGCTGCTCGTCCTGGTCGGTGCGCCGCTGGAAGTGATGCTGACGCGAAGGTCCGAGGGCCGATAGGACCGGGGCCGGGCGGTCTCAAGCGCCGGCCGTGATCACATGCCGCCGGGCGCGGCCTGGACCGTCTGGATCAGCAGGTGCAGGGCGTGCGTGACCACCAGGCGCTTCACATCGACCCGCCGGGGCGGGTAGCGCCCCTCCACCGCCCGGGTCCCGTCCGGTGCGGCGATGCCGATGTAGGCCAGCCCGGGAGGCTTGCCCTCCAGCGGGTCGGGGCCCGCCACGCCGGTGACCGCCAGGCCGATGTCGGCCCCCAGGCGGCGTCTGGCGGCTATGGCCATGGCTTCCGCCACCTGGGCACTGACCACGCCGTGACTGGCGATCAGGCGCGCATCCACCCCCAGAGACACCTTCATCTCGCTGGTGTAGGAGATGAACCCTCCCTTGAAGTAGGCCGAGCTGCCGGGGACGTCGGTGATGATGGCCGAGAGCAGGCCGCCGGTGCATGATTCCATGGTGGCCAGGGTCAGCTGGCGAGCGGCGAGCAGCGCTCCGGCCCGCCCCTCCAGGGTATCGGCATCCGTCCCCCACACCTGGTGGCCCAGGCACTCCCTCAACCTCGACTCCGCGGCGGCCAGCAGCGCCGCCGCCCCGGCGTCGTCGGCCGCCCTGGCGATCAGCCTCAGGTGTATCCCGTCCGGCTTGGCGTAGATGCCCAGTGCCGGGTTGCCCATGGCGAACACCGGGCCGGCCTTCTCGCCCACCTCGCCCTCGGAGCCCAGGCACTTCAGGGTGCGCACCCCCACGGCCTCCCGCCGGACCGCCGCCCGCAGGCGCGGCATGACCTCCGCCTCCCACATGCGCTGCATCTCGGCCGGCGGGCCCGGCATGGCCACCATGATCCTGCCATCCCTCTCCACCCACCAGCCCGGCGCCGTGCCCCTGGGATTGGGTATGGACCGCGCGGAGGGTATGAGGGTCGCCTGCTTGATATTGGACAGGGGCATCTCGCGGCCCATGGCGGCAAACATGGCCCTCAGGTCCCTCTCCAGCTCGGGGGAGACCGACATCTCCTCCCCCAGCACACGGGCCGTGGCTTCGCGGGTGAGGTCGTCCTGAGTGGGCCCCAGCCCGCCGGTGGCCAGCACCACGTCGAACCGGCGCCAGGCCTGGCCGAAGGCTTCCGCCAGGCTCTCGATGTTGTCCGGCAGGACCATGATGGACTGCAGGTCGAGCCCCAGAAGGGGCAGCTGCGAAGCGAGATAGGAGGCGTTGGTGTCCAGCACCTCTCCCATCAGCAGCTCGGTGCCTACGGAGACTATGCCCGCCTTCATGGCAGCCGTGATCCGCCGGGGCCGGCGCCCGGGGCTCCTAGCCGGGGCATTTCCCCACCGGTATGCCCAGGTACTCCTCCACCAGGGCCATGGCACAGTATGGGCCGCACATGCTGCAGGTGGTGCCGCCGTTGGCGAAGCGTTCGTGCAGGCGGCGCGCCCGGGGCGGGTCCATGCTGAGCCGGATCTGCTCCTCCCAGTCGAGGTTGCGCCGGGCCAGGGACATCCGCCGGTCCCACTCCGCAGCGCCCTTCACGCCCTTGGCTATGTCGGCCGCATGGGCCGCGATGCGCGCTCCCACGATCCCCTCTTTCACCTCCTCTGAGTTGGGCAGCGAGAGGTGCTCCGATGGAGTGACGTAGCACAGGAAGTCGGCGCCCGCCGCGGCGGCGATGGCGCCCCCGATGGCGGCCGAGATATGGTCATAGCCCGCGCCCACATCGGTCACCAGGGGGCCCAGGACATAGAACGGCGCACCGCGGCAGACGCGCTTCTGCAGCTGCACGTTGGCCACTACCTGGTCCAGCGGCACATGCCCCGGGCCTTCCACCATG
>CALMBS010000356.1 GCA_937860285.1 uncultured Chloroflexota bacterium | reverse complement strand
TCTCCCACCTTGCGCAGCATGCTGTGGGCGAACTCCCATTCCTCGCCGTCCTTGGCCTCCTGCATGAGGCCGGTCCCGGTCCACGTCGGGGGCAGCTCCTTCTTGATGAAATCCCGTACTTCCTGCTCGAAAGCCTGGTCCTCTTTGCTGAACTTGAACTCCATGTGACCCCCTGATGGTTTTCTCTGAGTAAGAGTTTACGCTGGCCGGCGGCGGAGTGTCAAAGGACCGTACAGGCTGTCTGGCGCTGGCGGACGGCCGCGCCGCCAGGGCCCCCGGCCGGCAACTTGCCGCCTATCAACATGGAACGTATAATAGCCAGCTAAGGGTGAGACCGAATACCAGGGAAGAGACGGAGGGCGACTTATGGACAAGGCTATCCTGCAGCGGGCGAAACAGGAGAAGAGGACGCTCCTCACCGAGGTCGAGTCGAAGCAGGTGCTGGAGGCGGCCGGCATCAGCATCGTCAAAGCGAGGCTGGCGGCCTCCGCCACCGAAGCGGTGGCCATGGCGAAGGAGTTCGGCTTCCCTGTGGTTCTCAAGGTGGCCTCGCCGGACATCGTTCACAAGAGCGACATCGGCGGAGTCAAGGTGGGACTGGCCAACGCCACTGCGGTGAGCCGGGCGTACAAGGAGATCATGGCGGCCGTCAAGAAGAAGGAGCCCAAGGCCAGGATCCACGGCGTCTCGGTCCAGGCCATGGCGAAGCCCGGCGTCGAGGTCATCGTGGGAATGACCAAGGATGCCCAGTTCGGGCCGGTGCTCATGTTCGGCCTGGGAGGCATCCTGGTGGAGATACTCAAGGATGTGTCATTCAGGATCGTTCCCCTGGAGAAGAAGGATGCCAGGGAGATGATCCGTGACATCAAGGGGTATCCCGTTCTCGAGGGCTATCGCGGTCAACCCCCGTCCGATGTCGCCGCTCTGGAGAGCCTGATCATGAAGGTCTCCGAGTTCGTGGAGAAGACCCCGGAGATCAAGGAGCTCGATCTCAACCCGGTGTTCGCCTACAGCAAGGGGGCGGTGGCGGTGGATGCCAGGGTAGTGCTGGAGCCGGACGCCATCAAATGACCCCGCGGTCACCCCAGAAGTGGTGGCTGCTGGCCCTTCTCCTGATGGTGGCAGTCACCACCGCCGGATTGGCGGCCTTCACCGTCAAGTACGTCTCCCGGCCGCGGGCGGTGGAGATTGCCCTCTCCCCGGCGGATGCCGGTCAGCCGGTCGAGGTCTATCTTGGTGGGGCCGTGGAGCAAGAGGGGATCTACGCCGCGGGCCAGGATGCCACGCTGCAGGACCTGCTGAGGCGGGCGGGGGCCGCTCTCTCCGGGGACGGGCCGCTGAGGGTCAGGGTGACTGTCCTGGGCGCCGGCGATGATGCCTCCGCGGGCCCCGGGGAACAGGACCAGCCGGCGAGGGTCAACGTCAACACGGCCGGCGCCGCGGAGCTGGAGTTGCTGCCGGGTATCGGGCCGGCGAGGGCCCAGGCCATAGTCGACCACCGCCACCAGAACGGACCCTTCCGCACCGTTGATGACCTGCTGGATGTCCCGGGTATCGGGCCCGGTACCCTGGAGGATATCCGGGACCTGATTACCGTGCTCGGCTAGCTCGACCCACCTCCTGGACCTGCCGGGGTTGTGCTGCGAACGGAATCTATGTCATAATAGATGCAGTCGTATAGGCACATAATAAGGCAGGATACTGTTCTACTTGGATCATAGGGCCTGATCATGAGATTGCTGTCCCTGTGCCTGGCCTGGGTGGCCGGCGTGTGCCTCGGCTCCGTGGCGTCTCTGTCAGCGTGGACGGGGCGATTGATCGCCGCCGCCGCGCTGGCGGCGGTCGCGGGCGTCATGCTGGCCGCAGCGCCAGGGGGCCGGCGGACGGGATGGCTGATGGCGGGGCTGTGCCTGGCGTCGCTGGTGGTGGGAGTGGCCTGGTGGGGGGTGAGGGTGCATCCGGCAAACATAGGGGAGTATGCAGGGCG
>CALMBS010000355.1 GCA_937860285.1 uncultured Chloroflexota bacterium | reverse complement strand
CTTACAGACTGGCCTTGATCATCTCGAGAACCGGCGCCGGATCGCTCAGTGGTCGGGGGTTGCCGAACGTGGACAGGTCAGTCAGCGTCCCTATCAGTATCTGCTCTATGGCGTCCGCGGGAACGCCGACCTGGGTGAACCTGGTGGGGTGCCCGATCCGCTTCATCAGGGCGGTTATCTCCTCGATGGCGGCTTCGGCGGCTTCGGCATCGGACATCTTCCTGGTGGCCACTCCCAGCGCTTCCGCTACCCTGGCCAGCTGCGGAAGGCAGAAGTCCCGGTTGAACCTCATGGCATGAGGCAGGGCGATGCCGCAGCCGGTCCCGTGATGGACGCCGTACAGCCCGCCCATGGTATGGGCCAGGGCGTGGGCAACACCCACCGTGGCGGCCGACAGGGCCCAGCTGGCCATGGTCGAGGCGACCAGCATCTCGTGCCTGGCCTTAAGGTCCTTCCCGTTCTCCATCACCATGGGCAGGTACTTGTGGATGCGGCGGATGGCCTCCATGGACCAGGCGGCGCTTATGGGCGTGTGCCTGGCGGACACGGCCGCCTCCACGGCATGAGACATGGCATCCATGCCGGTGCCGGCGGACAGGGCCTTCGACAGGCCCACTGTCAGCCTGGCATCGAGGATGGCCACACTCGGGATCATGAACATCTCCGTGGCGAAGCCCTTCTTCTTCAGCTTCTTGTTCAGGAGGACGGCCACGGAGGTGACCTCGCTCCCGGTCCCGTGAGTGGTCGGCACCGCGATGTGCGGAATCAGCGGACCAGCCAGCCGCATGATGGCGGCGTTCTCGATGGCCTTGCCGCCGATGGTAACGCAGACAGCCGTGACCTTGGCTGTGTCCATGGAGCTGCCGCCGCCCAGGCTGACCACGCAGTCCGCCTTCAGCTCTTTGCAGAGCTCGGTGGCCTCGTCGACGATGTCATAGCCGCTATCCGGCTCCACACCATCGAAGACCCCGACGCAGAAGTCGCCGGCCGCCTGCTCAACCTGGTCCACAATGCCGGCGGCCACCAGCCCCTTGTCGGTTATGATCACTGCCCGTTTGCCGCCCAGGCGGTCAATCTCCTTGGCCAGGGTGGCCACGGAGCCGGGTCCCGCATTGAGTTTGGTGGGCCCATAGTAGGAGAAAGTGTCGCTGGGGGTGGGGTAGGTGAACACCCCCCCGAAGGTCGCCCGGTCCGGCGCACCCACCGGCTGGCCCGCCGGCCGGA
>CALMBS010000354.1 GCA_937860285.1 uncultured Chloroflexota bacterium | reverse complement strand
CCCAAGCTGCAGGTCCCGGCCCAGGGGCCGAGCTTCGCCACCATCTTCAAGGAGCTGGGCATGGAGAAGCAGCTGAAACAGATCCCGCTGGACACGGCCATGCTGGGATACCGCGGTCCCTCCGGAAAGTACCGGTTGAATGTGCAGCCGGCCAGCACCGGGCTGTCGCCGGAGCCCTTCTTCGAGACCTGGGGGCTGGAGCCGTCGCAGCACGAACCGGCCCTGAACTTCATGATCCACATGGCCACCATGACGCCGGAGCAGATCAGCTCCCTGGATGACGTGACGTCCCTGGACTGGTACCGCTCGCTGGCCATCCCCAACCTGCCCAGCCAGGTGGAGAGCTATGTCAAGATGCACTCCAACGCCTCTCTGGCGGTGCCGGTGGACCTGGTCTCCGCCTCGGAGCAGCTGGTCATCATGCAGGACATCGCCCTGCGCGGGGCGGCCGGGTACTACGTCGGCGGTTTCGGCCGGGTGCTCTCCGACATCGGCCGGGCCATGGAGTCGCTGGGCGGCGATATCGTCACCAAGACCAGGGTCCAGAAGATCAAGGTGAGCAACGGCCGGGTGACCGGGGTGACCACTGACAAGGACACCTTCGAGGCGCCCATAGTCATCAGCGACGCCGGGATCCAGCCCACGGTGCTGAAGCTGGTGGGCGAGAAGGAGTTCGACGAAGGCTACCTCAACTGGGTCAGGGGCCTGATTCCCAGCTGGGGCTTCACCGGGGTGAAGTACTTCCTGAACAAGAAGGTGCTGAAGGAGCAGATGTACGACATCTGGGCCGATGACACCACCATGGACCTGGAGCGCTTCACCGACATGCGCAACGGGAAGATCGGCGAGGATGTCATCGTCTTTGCCACGGTCCCCTCCAACTGGGACCCGAACATGGCGCCCCCCGGCCGGCAGTGCGTCGTGTCCGGGACCATCTGCTCCCCCGATCCCAAGGCCAGGGAGATCGCCGAGCTTAACCAGAAGATGGACAGGATGTGGGACAAGCTGTTCCCCGGCTTCATGGATGCGGTCATGTACAAGGAGGAGGAAGGCCCCCTGGAGGTCTCGGAGTTCACCCGGGACAGCGTGATGCACGGCCAGGGGGGCGAGTGCGTGGGCATGGGGCAGCTCGTGGGGCAGTGCGGGAAGCACACCCCATCGCCCAAGGCCCCCATCGGAGGCCTCTTCTACACCGGGTTCGACGTCGGCGTGGCCGGGATGGGCACCCACCGGGCCTCGGGCGGCGGCATCAAGACGGCCCGGGCGGTGATGCAGTACCAGCGCCTGCGCCAGGCGATGATCTAGGGCCTCCGGCGCCGCAGGAGCATGCCATTGTCGGGAATTGCCTGACAGACAGGTCGGGCAATTCCCGCTACATTTGGGCCCGGCCCTGGCGGCGGACTCTGCCGAGGCTATCCAGTGCAGGAAAGGTAGGTGCTAATGGCCGACAACGCGTTGTATCAGCAGCTCGTAGACATGATCAACAGCACGGACCCGCACGTCATCGGCCTTCCGAACACGCCGGCCATGCTCAAGGTGCTCAGCCTGCAGTTCACGCCCGAGGAGGCCAGGCTGGCGCTGCAGATCGGCACCGCCGGGGGCACGCTGAGCGCGCTTTCGGCGAAGACCGGAATCGAGCCGGCCAGGCTGAAGAAGAAGCTGGAGACCATGGCCACCAAGGGGACCATGTGGATCGATCCGGACAAGGAGGACCCGGTCTACCGGGTCATCGCCAGCTGCGCGCCGGGCCTGGTGGAGACCGGGGCCTGGGGCGGCATCCGTTTCAGCTACGATATCGAGCTGATCAAGAACCTGCACCAGGTGCTCATTGACTGGGCCCGGGAGAGGCTCTGTCCGCTGGGGTTCCCCTTCGCGCCCGTTTTCGCCCACCCGGAGCACCTCCCGGATGACGCCAAAACCGCCGAGAACCTCTACGAAACCCTCAAGAAGAGCGACTTCATCGCCGTGTCGGATTGCCCGTGCCGCCTGGGCCACTGGCTGGCGGAGCCGGACAATCACTGCAGCCACATGCTGCAGACCTGCCTCCACTACGGCGACGTGGCCAAGTGGACCGTCAAGTACGGCATGGCCAGCCGCATTACCTATGACGAGGCCGTTGACCTTCTCGAGCGGTGCCATGCCGAAGGCCTGGTGCACACCATTGACATTGAGGGGTGCGTCTGCAACTGCTGCACTGACTGCTGCCCCATGTTCATCGGCATCCGCCAGTTCAAGACGAAGACCCTTGTCGCCTCGCCCTTCGTGCCGCAGATCGATGCGGAGAGGTGCACCGCCTGCTCCGCCTGCGTGGACGTTTGCCCGCTGGGCGCCCTCACCCTGAACGAGGTGGCCGAGGTGAACCGGGACGTATGCGTCGGATGCTCCGTCTGCGTCCCCAGCTGCGGCGATGGGGCGATCAAGCTGGTGCGGCGGTAGGCCTGTCCGGCCATGAATCCCAGGCTCAGGGCCATCCGGCTGGAGCAGACAGTGCACCAGGGGCAGCCCGGCATAGTGCTGGCCGATCCCCTGGGGCTGGGCGACCGGATGCTGTTTGTTCCCGCAGCCCTAGGGCCGCTCCTGGCCCTGATGGATGGCACCCGAGATGCTGGAGCTCTGCGCACCGGGTTCGAGCTGCGCACCGGGGTGCCGCTCAGCCCGGCGGTGGTGGATGGCCTCCTCCGCGAGCTGGATGACGCGCTCTTCCTGGACAACGACCGGTTCACCCGGGCCGTGAGGTCAGCCACAGAGGAGTACCGGAGGGCCCCGTCGCGGCCTCCCATCATGGCGGGAAGGTCCTGCCCCGGGGACCCGCAGGAGCTGGGGGGCCTTCTTGACGGATACCTCGAGGCGGGCCGCGCGGCGTGCGGGCAGTCGGAATCTCCCGGAGAGGCCCGCGAGGTCCGGGGCGTCATCAGCCCCCACATCGACTTCCCTCGTGGCGGCCCGGTCTACGGCATGGTCTGGGCGGCGGCGTCGCCGGCGGTGAGGGAGGCCGAGCTCATGGTGGTCCTGGGCACCGACCACAATGGCGGCGAAGGCGGGGTCAACCTGACCCGGCAGAGCTATGAGACGCCCTGGGGCATCGTGCCCACCGACCGGGAGGTGGTGGACCGCATCGCCGCTCTGGCCGGGGAGGAGGCGGTCCTCGGCGGCGAGCTGCGCCATCGCGGGGAGCACTCGGTAGAGGCGGCCCTGACCTGGGCCCATGGCCTCAGGAGGGAGAACCCCTGCCCTGCGGTGCCCGTCCTCTGCGGCTCTTTTGACCTCTTCATCCGCGAGGGCGCCAGCCCCGCCGGCAGCGGGCCTCTGGCGGCGGCCGTCGAAGTGCTGCGGGAGACGGCTGCCAGGCGCCGCACCCTGGTGGTGGCGGCAGCCGACCTGGCCCATGTGGGCCCGGCCTTCGGCGATGCGCTGCCCCTGGACCTGGCCGCGCGGGCCCGGCTGGGAGCGCAGGACCGGCAGCTGATGGAGGTCCTGGGCCGGGCCGACCCGGAGGCCTTCCTGGACGAGATAAGGCGGGATGGAGACCAGAGGCGGATCTGCGGCACGGCCCCCATCTACCTCATGCTGGCGGTGCTGGCCGGCGTCATGGGAGTGCCGGCGGGCTATGCGCAGTGCCCGGCCAGCGAGGACGGGACGTCCATCGTGTCCATATGCGGCATGGTCTTCCTCAGTCGAAACCATGCCAGGTGACCAAACCCTCCATGGGCTCGCGGCTGGAGCGGAAGGTGGCCGCGGGCTGCGAGAGGTCCGGATAGCCCAGGGCTATGCCCAGCACCATCTTCTTCGACTCGGGCAGGTCCAGCAGGCTCCGCAGCACCTCCGGGTAGGCCACTGCCGCCGCCAGGGCACAGGTGCCCACGCCGTGCTCCCAGGCCGCCAGCATCAGGTTCTCGGCCGCGATTCCCATGTCCAACAGGGACCACTGGGAGAGCGAGGCGTCCATGTACATCACCACGCCGTTTGGCGCGTCGAAGAAAGTCCTCATGGACGTCCGCCAGCGCCGCAGGGAGTCCGGGCAGTCCTGCCGCAGCCTCAGCTCGCGCACCAGGCGCCGGCCGTCCGACCTGAGGCGCTCCATGTAGGGCCCCGTGAACTTCGGCCAGGGGAAGTCGAGGTGGGGTTTCTCCCCGGCCTGGCCCATGGCTGCCAGCGCCTCCTTGACGTTCTTCATCACCTCCCCGCCCAGCACGGCGAACTCCCAGGGCTGGGTGTTCTCCCAGGAAGGAGCCTGCAGGGCTGCCCTCAGGATGCTCCGGAGGACCTCCCGGGGCACTGGGTCCGGCTTGAAGGCGCGTATGCTCCTTCGGGTATGGATGGCCTCAACCACGTCCATGCGGGTTCCCGTCTCGACTAAAGCCCGTTGAAGAGGAAGCCCGACCGGTCGATGTCCAGCTCCGCGGCGGCGGTCAGGAAGTCCCCGTCCTGGGAGACGTCCACGTCTTCGAACACGGCCTTCAGCATGTTGTCGATGGCATCGGCCCCGTCCTCGGCGTCGTCATCGTCCTCAAACTTGGCCACGCCGGCAATGTCGAGCGTGTCACTGTCCTCTTTCTGCGCCGACAGCCCGTAGGCCTCGAAGCCCTTGACTATGAGACCGGCCAGCACGTTCTTCTCCAGGTCCACGTACAGCCCGGCCGGGGTCCGATCCACGACCTCCTTGATATCCACCTTCTTGAGGAAGGAGGTGTCTCCCTCCTTCATGACCTTGATGCAGCCCTCGACGCCGGACTCGTCACCCAGGATGATCAGGTCGTCCATGAGGGCGACCCTGGGGTCGGAATCGTATCCTGACCCGTCCTCCGGCTCCCAGATCTCTACTCCCTTGTACTCGCCGTCGTCGAAGCCCCGGTCCTCCAGCCTGTCCCGGACCTGGTCCAGATCGAAGCCTCCCTTGAGCAGGGTGTAGCGCATGCCCGTGCCCGTGCCGAAGACAAAGACATTCACATCGCCGGAGGTGATGCCATGGGCCTCCAGGCGGGCGTCCACGGCGGCCTTCCAGGCGTCATAGATCTCCGACAGGTCGTCGTCGCCTCGCAGCCCGGCCACGTCCACGTACTTGAATGACATGGTGTCCCCCGGCACCTTGGCCACCATGTCCGCCAGCGCATTGCCCGAAGAGCATCCGGCGCCGGTCAGCGAGGCTGCCACCAGGACCATCAGGGCTGCCATCCAGAGTATCCTCTTCAACATGTGCGCAAACCCTCCTCATGCGTTTCCCAATATCATACAGGCTCGGCGCAATAGGCGCCCGTCCAATCCCCGGAGACAGAGCGAGGCCAGGCAATCCGACTGCCTGGCCTCGCGGGAACCCGGTAGGCTGACGCGGCCGCGGGGCTAGTGTATGGCCCCTTCCTCTCGCAGCTTCTTGATCTCGTCCTGGGAGTATCCCAGGGAGGACATGACTTCGTCGGTGTCGTGGGACTGCGGCACGGAGAGCCTCTTTATTGAACCACGGGTATAAGAGAGCTTTATGCTTATG
>CALMBS010000353.1 GCA_937860285.1 uncultured Chloroflexota bacterium | reverse complement strand
GTCTTCTCCTACCTCTTTGCCTCTCCCAACGTAGACTGGACGAACCGGGGGGACACCCCCCACACCCTCGGCAGTCCGCCTCAGGCGGGCTGCGCCCTCCTTGAGATATGCCTACTGTTTGGGCCCGAAAAGGGTGTACACGCCCTTGTTGTTCTTGTTTCCCAGGTAGCCGCTCTCCACCATCCTCTTCAGGATGGGCGCCGGCTTGTACCGCTCCCAGCCGGTCTCCTTGTAGATGGACTCGGCCAGGTCCATGACCACGTCGGTGCCCACCAGGTCCGTCATCTGCAGCAGGCCCATGGGCCAGTTGAAGGCCAGGCGGCACACCTTGTCGATGTCCTCGGCGGTGGCCAGGCCCTCTTCCAGGACCTTGAGGGCTTCGTTGGCCGCCAGGTTGGCGATCCGGTTGGCGATGAAACCGGGGGCGTCCTTCACCACCACCGGCTCCTTGCCCAGCGACTTGCCCAGGGCCACGCTGGTGGCGATGGTCTCCTCGGCCACGGTCAGCGACCTGACGACCTCGATCAGCTTCATCACCGGCACGGGGTTGAAGAAATGCAGCCCCACTACCTTCTGGGGGCGCTTGGTGGCCGAGGACAGCAGGCTGATGGGGATGGAGGAGGTGTTGGACGCGATGATGGTCTTCTCGGGGCAGATCTCGTCCAGCTGCTTGAGCACCGGCTGCTTGACCTCGGCCTTCTCGAAGACGGCCTCTATGACGTAGTCGGCGTTCCCGGCGCCGGCCTTCATGTCGGTGGTGGTCTTGATCCGGCCCACGATCTGGTCCGCATCCGCCTGGGTGATGGTGCCCTTCTTCACCACCCGGGCCAGGCTGCCCTTGATGGCGTTCATGCCGCGCTCCAGGAACTCCGGCTTGATGTCCACCATAGTCGTGTCGTAGCCGGCCTGCGCCACCACCTGCGTGATGCCGTTGCCCATGGTCCCGGCGCCAATTACGCATACCTTCTTGATTTCCATTCTCGCCTCCTTCAAGTTGAGAGTCCGCAGACAGCAGCCCGCTATGCTGGAAAGGGGTGATTTCTCCAACCGGGCAGTTTCTAATTCTAGACGGCCCCAGAGTCCTTTTCAACATCGGCGGCCCCCCGCGGTATAATGGGCCATTGGCGCTCAACGTTCAGACCAGAGGTGGAGGCAGCCTATGACGACCAGCCAGGAGCCGCCGGACCTGAAGCTGCGGCCGCATCACATCATGTGCGAGCCCTTCATGGTCCTGGAGACCTTCAACCGGGGTCAGGCGTTTGCCGCCCTGGCGGACCTGATCAAGCAGTCCCTGGAGACCGACTCCGACATGGTCATACAGGTGGTGGAGGGCCCGGACGACCTCTGCCGGGAGTGCCCCCTCTGCAAGGACCACCGCTGTCAGAGCCCGGACGGGGACGAGACCTCCGTCCGCAAATGGGACGCCATCGTGCTGCAGGCCCTGGAGGCCTCCTACGGGGACCGCCTGACCGGAGCGCAGTTCATGGCCCGGATCCGCAAGAAGGTGCCCATGTCCCTGTGCCTCACCAAGTGCAAGTGGAAGGCCGCCTGCCGCGGCCCGTCAACCAGACCTGGTTGATGCCTCACCCCGGCCTGGGTGAAAAGCGGCGGGGGGGGCGGCCGGACCCC
>CALMBS010000352.1 GCA_937860285.1 uncultured Chloroflexota bacterium | reverse complement strand
GTCTTCCTGTGCATGAAGTTTGAGGTCCCCAGGATGCTCAAGGGCGGGGCAGGCGGCAGCATCGTGAACACGGCCTCCATGGTGGGACTCGTTGGAGACGGCGGTCACCCGGCCTATGCCGCCAGCAAGCACGGCGTCGTTGGGCTGACGAAGACGGTGGCCATCATGTACGGCAAGACCGGCGTCCGGGTGAACGCGGTGTGCCCCGGTGTCATCCGCACGCCCATGAGCGAGAAGACCTTCACCGAGCACCCGGAGCTGAGAGCCTCGTCCATCGGCATGGCGCCCATGGACCGCTTTGCCGAGCCTGAAGAGGTGGCCCAGGCCATCGTCTGGTTGTGCACCAGCCAGGCCTCTTTCATCACCGGACATGCCCTGCCGGTCGACGGCGGCTACGTGATCCGCTAGCGCGGCGTCAACGACACCCGCAAAGAAGGGGGCCAGGCCTCAACGTCCTGGCCCCCTTGGCTAACTCGCTTCGCCTGGCGCTCCGCCTCTCTACAGGCTGAAGCTCGCCGTGACGGTGTTCTCCCCCTCGTCATCGGACACGTAGGCGTCGATGGTGATTATCCAGGTCTGCGTGCCGGCCTGATACTGGGCCCACACGTCACCCGCCAGCTTCTGCGCCGCGGCGGCCTGCTGTCCGCCCATCACCGCCCAGGTGACCATGTCCATGACCTTCACCGGGGCCACCACCTTCACCAGGAGGTCTGTCTCCGCCGGGACCCAGATCTTGTCATTCATGGCCACCTTGGCCGTGTCGACCTTGGTCCCCTCAGCCGACAGCGCGGTCGAGTTGACGTAGAAGTAGAACTGCGCCGAGTCTATGCTGATGGCATACTTGTTGGGATTGGTCACCTTGAAGAGGAACTCGGCCTGGCTCAGCCGGATCAGGGTCCCCATGGACCCGAGCTCGATGATGCGCTCCTTGGCCAGCCAGCGGTAGTAGGCCGTGCTCACCGCCAGCCCGCCTTCCACGTCCTTCTTCCAGTTGATGACCGCGGTCTCGGTTCCAGTGGCTGCCTGGAGCCCGGTGGGCCCCCGGACCAGCGTGGTCTCGTCCATGGCCACGGCATCGGTCATCTCCGCCTGCACCTTGCCCCACAGGCCCGGGAGCACGGCATTGCCGAACCCCTGCTCAGCAGCGCTCAGCGCCGCCCACACGGCGGCGTTGACCTTGCCCTGATCGCACCTGTTGAGCGAAGCATACGTCTGGCCGGGGAACTGCTCAGCCAGCTTCGTCCCCAGAATGGTGGGGTAGTAGCTAACGATGAAGCTGTTGCGCAGACCCTCATAGGCCAGCCACTTATAGAAGGCCAGCTCGACGTTCATCCCGCCGGTCACTTCCAGGTCGAAGTTCGTCTGAGCCGTAGTCATGCCCTTGGCCGCGAAAACCGTATCCAGGGTGGCCTGGCTCATCAGCATGCCCGCCACGGCCATCTCCACCGGCGCCGTCGCATTGTCTGCCACCAGCTGATACCAGACCATGGCATCGACGGTGGGCCCCTGCACACAGTCGAGCTGTGCGTAGGTCTTGCCGGGGAACGTAGCGGCGGTGATGTTGTCCCTGACGGTCGGGTTCAGGGAGGAGGCCATGCCGTACTTGAAGGAGTTCTTGACCATGGCCCGCCAGAAGGCGTACTCGGGGTTGATGGTCCCCGCCCCCTTGTTGAAGACCGCGGCCATGACCGCCTGCCGCTCCGACCACTTCAGCGCGG
>CALMBS010000351.1 GCA_937860285.1 uncultured Chloroflexota bacterium | reverse complement strand
CCGGCGGTTTTGGAGACCGCTGCTCTACCAAACTGAGCTACACCCCTGCGAGCGTGGAAGCTTACCGTCAATAATATCAGCATAGACGTCCATGGTAAAGCCTACGGAGGCGTGTCCTGGAGCCTCACTGACGATCACCGGGCCGCCATGAGTGGCACACGGGCCATTCTTGACCTTTCTTCAATGGTCGAAATAGAATTACGGACATAGTGCCCCGACAGTGTCGACCTCCATCCGGGCAAGTACCCGCTCAGGCTGATGATACCGTCCACTGACCGCCAGACCTGGAACGGCCTCTTCTACCTGCGAGCAGCGTTCTGCGTGGCCATCGTCGCCTGGCATTGCTCGGTGTTGGGTACGTCCAGCGTTTTCAATCCGGCGGCGTTCCCATCTCACATTGTCGAGGCTTCGGACGTCATCTACCTGTACTTCTGTCTGCTCGGATCCCCCATGTTCTTCTTGATATCCTTCTTCCTGGCCGCCGGCAGGAGAGGAGAGAAGGGCCTGGCGATAGCACGCATCGGGTGGCTGTTCTGGCTCTGCATGTTCTGGCTGACCCTGTGGACCCTCTGCCGGGGCGGCTTCGGGGCTCTGGGCCTGCGCTACCACCCCTCCGCAGTGTGGCCAGACATCCACAGTCTGCTCTGGCACGTAGTGACCGGCGGATCGGGCCCCTACTACTACTTCTTCAGCCTTCTGGGACTGACTTGCGTCTGCTTCGCGGCAGTGCGCCTGCCGCGAGGTCTGGTCTGGTCGTTGCTGGCAGCATCAGTGGCGGCCGTGGGACTTGTCCCGCTGGCAGTTGCCAGGTGGCAATCCTGGGCCTGGATGGATGCTTACTGGATGCCCCTGAATTTCGTTCCCTACGTGTTCATCGGGATCCTGAGCAGGGACTATATCGACCGGCACCCGCGGTCGTCCTCCTCCCCCCGGTTCACAATCGCCTTGCTCCCGATCTTCTTGCTCTTCGTCGGGCTGGCCATCAGCGAATGGTGGTACTTGCCTCACGGGAACAACTTCGCCCACAACATTACGGCCATACCCATGTATACGCGCCTGTCCGTTGTGGTTGGCACGACCGCCTTCTTCTTCCTGTCTTTCCTTGTCACCGACCCCCCTCCACCCTGGATCAGGTTCGTCTCAGACAACTCGCTCGGCATCTACTGCATCCATGTTCTCCTGCTGTGGTTTTGCCATATTGACCTGCTGGCGATCGGCCCTCTGCGCCGCATCCCTGCCGGCGCATTCGCTTTCCTGGCCGTTCTGCCTCTCTCATTACTGGGCACCGTCTTGCTGCGAAGGGCATTGGGCAAGCGGCTGGTATGATCCTGCAGCACGGCCCAGAAAAGACAGGGCCGGGTTCAAACGTGACCCGGCCCTTTGAGCCAGTGGCTGGCAGGTTGGGAGACCGCGGCTCCAGCAGCCCGGACTACACCCCTGCGGGCATTGTGGAAATACCCCTGGTGCGAGTCGAACGCACGACACGCGGTTTAGGAAACCGCTGCTC
>CALMBS010000350.1 GCA_937860285.1 uncultured Chloroflexota bacterium | reverse complement strand
AACCCTCGACCTCCTCCTTGGCAAGGAGGCATTCTAACCGCTGAACTACTTCCGCCTGTTTCCCCGAGAGCGACCACGGCCCACCGGGCGCTCGTTCTGGTGCTCGAGGTACGACTGAATGGCCGACGACTTCAAGCTGCGGGTACCTTTCCCAGCACCTTGAATCCTATTTTACAGTCTTTGTCCAGTTGCTTCAACGTCGACGGAAGCCGGGCTAGGCCGCCGCCGCATTCAGGGCTTCGGGCGGCAGGCTTATGGCCACCGGCTCGTTTATCCTGGATGCCTCTACGGTCAGCGTCAGGGAGACGGTCACGGTCTCGCCATTGGCCGTTTCTCCGAGGTCCTCGGGGGCGGCGTGGGCCGCGGCCACTATCTCGATCCTGGTGACGAAGGACGTGTCCCGGGCCACCCACACCAGGATGGACAGGTGATCGAAGAGCTGGCCCAGGTCCGGAACAGCGGCGATCTGGGGGTACTGCTGGCCCAGGTCCGCCTTTATGGCCTCGTAGTCCGGCTCGAGCTTCAGCACGTAGCAGTCGACTCCGTTCAGCGGCTCGTCTGCCTGAAGGTCAGGCTCGGCGTACTCCAGAAGACCGTATATGAGCTGAACGTAGGACTGGGTCGCCCAGTGGGTAGCGGCCAGCGGGCTCCTGGTCCAGTTCTCGGCGGTGCCGAAGGCCGTCACCTGGGAGTAGGTGTAGTTGTCGACGGCGTACGTCTGGGCGGTGACGGACACCGGCAGCCCGTTGTAGCTGCCGGAGAGCTGCGAGAGGGATTTCGCCTTCCGGTTGGCCCAGTCCACGTCGCCGCTATCCTGCCCGCTCAGATTGACGTTCAGCGCGGCGCCCTGCAGCGTGCCGGTGGCCGATGCCTGGACAGTGGCCTCAATGTGGCTGCTGGACACCCTGGCCTGGGCCGCCAGCGCGTTCCGGACTACTTCATCGGCGGAGATCCCTGAGCCCTGGCTGTCGCCGCACGCGGTCCCGGCCAGAATAACCAGCAGGAGAATTGCCATGAGAAGAGGCGCTCTCAGTCTTGCCACCTTCCATCCCTCCCGAACACCCGGAGCCCGGCGCTGGCCCTGAGGAGTGCCCTCGTGGCCGCGACGGGGCCCGCTTCCCTTTGGGGCTGCTGCTGGTCAATATAGCGCGCGGCCACCACGCGGAGGTCACAGGCGGCCGGACGGTTGTCACAAAAGCCTCACCCCCGCCCGGTGTCAGCGCGCGGGTTCCCGGATGATGCCGGAGACCTTCATGGTGAAGGCCCCGGTGGCGGCGTGTCCGAGGTCGGCCAGGAAGGTGGCTTCCCGGCCGTCCTGCAGGCGCAGGACCAGGGGTCCCATGCCCCGCAGTTGCGTCTCCCCCTCCCGCACCAGGATGTGTCCGTCTATGAGCCGGCGGCCTTCAGCCTGCCCGCTCCCGCCGGGGGGCAGCTCCCGCCGGGTGCGGACGGTGTAGTCGACCCGGGCGATGCGCTCGCCCCGGCTGAGCACCTCCCCGCACCCCTCCTCGATGCTGATGGTCTCGTACCTGGGCGTGTTCATCGGCTCAGCCTGTCCCATTCTTCCAGCATGTTGACCAGCCGGGTGCGGCTCTTCCGCCACTGCCCGTCCCTCTTCACGTACTCGTCCTCGTAGTACGCGTAGCCGCGCCGCCTGATGTTGGGCTGCATCACGATGTAGTCCGAGAGCCACCACGTCCCCCTGGCCGTGGCTTCGCCGGTGATCTCGATCTCGGGCCTCTGGCCGATGTGGTTGGTGATCACGGTGTCGGCCCCCAGGCTGCTCTTCAGGAACCCGACTATGGCCGGCCTGCCCGCCAGCTTGCGTTTCGGTCCGTAGTCGGCCACCGCATCTTCGGCGAAGACCTCGGCCAGCTCGTCCCAGAGCTTGCGGTCAACGCAGCGCCAGTACCTGGCCTTGAGCTGCTTGATGGCCTCGATGTCCTCCAGCCTTCTCAGCCGGGCCTCGATGTCACCTGTTGGGGTCATGTTCACCTCCTCTGTGATATCATAGCATCTGCCGCGCCCATGGGCGGGACGGTGTCCCGGGGGTGGCAAGGGGAGGCAGGACCCGTGGCAGTGTCCGTAGTGAGGCTGGATGAACCGCTGGCGACCCTCAGGCGGGCCATAGACCTGTGCGGAGGCTGGGATGGTCTGGGCCCGGGCAACCGGGTCTTCATCAAGCCCAACATCTGCCTGCCCCGGTGGATGCCGCTCTACGGCATGGTGACCACTACCAGCGTCCTGGAGGCCCTGGTCCGACTGCTGTCAGAGCAGGGCTGCCGCAACATCACCATCGGCGAGGGCCCGGTCGACGTGTTCGGCACCAGCATCCGCCAGGGATACCGGCGGATGGGCATCGACACCCTGGCCAGGAGATACGGCGTCAGGCTGGTCGACCTTAACCGGGGCCCCT
The DNA here is from genome assembly GCA_937860285.1 of uncultured Chloroflexota bacterium. GTDB lineage: Bacteria > Chloroflexota > Dehalococcoidia > UBA2247 > RBG-13-53-26 > JAFGCL01. The sequence goes on along the minus strand of CALMBS010000350.1, from coordinate 11,282 downwards.
TCCGGCCGGTGGACCTGGAAGGGGTCAAGGTCCAGGTGGCCGAGGCCGCTTTTGAGAGTGACTTCCTGATCAATGTGCCCGCCCTGAAGACCCACAACCAGGTGAAGGTGTCGCTGGGCTTCAAGAACCTGAAGGGGTTCCTCAGCCCGGCGTCCCGGGTCAAGTTCCACGGGACGAACCGCCTGAACCACCTCATCCGCCTGCTGGGAGAGGTGGTGGAGCCGCACCTGACCGTGATCGACGGCACATACGCCCTGGAGAGCGGCCCGGACACGGCGCTGGGACGGGCCCACCGCATGGACATTGTACTGGCCGGGCGGGAGGCCTGCTCCTGCGACGTTGTGGGCGCCACCCTTCTGGGCATTGACCCGTCCGGGGTGGGATACCTGCGCGAGTACGCCGAGGCCCGCGGCCTGCCGCTGTCCGCGGACCGGATCGAGGTCCGGGGCGAGGGCGACCTGGGAGCGCTGGTCCGCCCGCTGGAGTGGCGGGTCAACGTGCCGGAGGAGCTGTCGGCGATGGGGGTCCGGGGCCTGTCGGTCCCGTACCCCGGGGAGACCCTCTGCTCGCGCTGCTATGCCATGCTGGGCTACTCGCTGCTGGCGCTGGCCAGGGACAACCGGGGGGCTGATTTCGGGAACTCCGTCATCTGCTGCGGCCGGGAGGCCCGCCCGGGCGCTGATGCCCGGCCCGGCTGCGAAGCTCCTCCCGGAAGCGCTGCTCCGCCCGGAGGCGAAGCCCGGGCCGTCATCCTCTTCGGGGACTGCGCCGTCGCCGCCAACAGGGGGCTGGAGGGGGCCTGCCGGGTGGAGGGTTGCCCGCCGCCGGTCACCGACAGCCTGATGGCGCTGTGGAGAACGCTCCTGGGCCGGCCCAGGATGCTGAGGGGCATGCCGGCCAGGATGGCCCGGCTGTCCGCCGCGAAGGCGGGCATCTTCATGGACCGCCTGGACAAATGGCAGCGCTACCAGTCAAAGGAGTTCGCCCCGGGCCACTTCCGGGCCCGGTGACGCCCGCCTCCAGGGGATGAGGCTACGTCTTCTTCCACATCTCCTGGGCCCAGTCCGGGAGCCAGGGCGGCGGAGTGGTGCTGAACGAGTCCTCGGCCGAGGTCTTGTACAGCCCGTCCATCTTCTCTACCAGCCACGCGTGGGGCTGCAGCCTGAGGGCGAATATGGGGTTGGCCAGGTCATAGCCGCCATTGGCGGTCTTGGGCGAGATGGTCAGCTCGAACAGGTTGGGCCGGTCGCGCACCTGAATGTACACGGCGTTGTCTTCGAATACCTTCACCTTGTCGGCGGGATTGCGGCTCAGCTCATCCCTGATTTCCACGGTCGTCAGGTTCACGGCGGCATCCACGATGTTGATGATCTGCTTGTACATCTCGTTGTACATCTTTTCCTCAGCCCCTGCTTTCCAGCGCAGCCAGATGCTGGCTCGCTAAATCACGGGACTCGCTCGGCTGGGAAAACAGAAACCGACCCTTGGTGTGGGGTCGGTTTCACTATTGGCTCCCCGCTGCCCAAGTGACCACTTACGGGTAGCGGCTCATTGCCCCCTGCAGGCAAGTACTGGTTCCTGTCCCTCTGGCGATGTCTCCCTGCTGCATTAGTCGTGCGAAAGGGCCCCAATCCCGCGCCGGTGGATTGGGCCTAATCCCGCGCCGGTGGATTGGGCCTGATCCCGCGGCGGTGCGCTTGTCCGGCCGCTCCCGGAAATGAAGAAGCCCGCGCAATTGTGGTTGGCGGGCTCCTACAGGTTAGAAAGGGGGGTGACCTATCTAGCCTGTCCACTATTATCCCAGACAATTTGGAATGTGTCAAGCAAAACATTGTCCGAAAGCTGAAAACGTGAGCCGGTGTCTCTTTTTATGCCAGTTCAAACATGTGGGTCAGTCAAGGTGTGAGCACAGACGGCGGGCGCGCAGAGGCCCGGCGCACTGTGATCAAAGTCGCTTTCCGGCGCTCGGCGCCGGCCTAGAATGATCTTGATGGGGGGAGACTATGAGACGCCGAATTACGTGTGCCTTCTGCAAAAGGTGGCCGCGCTACAAGGCCGGACCGGTCTACCTCTGTACCTATCATGCCCGGTACAAGCGGCCACAGGGCCAGCTGCCGCAGAGGATAACCTAGCCAGTTGGACAGGCCCCGGGCCTGTCGTCCGCGGGCCAACGCCTCGGCCAGCCCGTGATGCGACCCCCATGTCCTCATAATCGCCCGGGAGGTCCCGGACCGACCCCGGCGGAGCCCTTCATTCCCGCCAGTCCCCTGCATATAGCTGTGAGGCGGCGCCATGGTCGCCTGCTCTTCCCGGCGGTGAGTGTCGGCATGGCGCCGCGACGACAAAGAATTGACACTGCTATGTCGAAACCTATAATTACCCTGATAGGTATTCGCACGCCGTGGAGACATAATCGGGCCTGCGTTGCAGCGGGGGCAGGGCGAGGTCGCAAGGAGTCTGTGGAATGATAGGCAAGCGTCTTTTGGGTCTGTTCGTGGTGCTGGCGGTCCTGGCCGGCATGGCCGCCCCGCTGTTTCAGCCAATGATGGTCCTGGCCACCGCCCCGGATGCGCCGACGAACTTGTCACCCAGCAACGGCGCCACCGATATCAGCCTGACGCCGACGTTGCGGGCGTCGGACTTCTTCCATGATGACAATGACACCCACACTTTCAAGTCCTCCGAGTGGTCGATAGTGGGGGTTCCCACGTTTCCCGCAGGGGCCGTGACGGAGTTCACCGTCCCGGAGGCCTACCACCTCGCCTACAACACCGTCTACGCCTGGCAGGTGAGGTACCGGGACAGCAACGATGATGAGTCGAGTTGGTCCGCCTTGACCTCTTTCCAGACGGTTCCCGCCCCGCAGGCGGAATTCCACGCCAACATGACGGAGGCGAACGCCGGCGATCTCATCGCCTTTTCCAGCGACTCCACCGGCGGCTCCGGGTCGCTGACCTATTCCTGGAACTTCGGCGATGGGGGCACCAGCACGCTCTCGAACCCCAGTCATTCCTACAGCGCCGCCGGGAGCTACACCGTGACGCTGACGGTCACCGACGGTGCCGGCGGCACCGACACCGAGTCCAAGCTGAACTACATGACCATTACCGATCCCCTTGTGGCGGGCTTCACCGCCTCTCCCACCACGGCCCTGGTGGGGCAGAACGTCACCTTCACCAACGGGACGGACGGCGGGACTCCCTCGTACTCTTACCAGTGGAGCTTCGGGGACGGCGGCACGTCTACCAGCGAGGACCCGTCCCATTCGTATGCCAACCCGGGCCCGTACACGGTGACGCTGACGGTCACCGATTCGGCCAGTGGCACCGACACCGAGACCAAGAGCAACTACATCACCGTGATCGCCGACCTGGCGGCTGACTTCACCGCCGCCCCGATGACGGTGAGCCTGGGCCAGGCCGTGGTCTTCACGGCCACGGTCACTGGCGGGGCAACGCCGTATACCTACCAGTGGGACTTCGACAACAACGGCACCATGGAGCCGCTCACCGGAGCGAACCCGTCCTACACCTACACCACCGAGGGCACGAAGTCCGTGAAGCTGGTGGTCACCGATTACGCCAGCAACACCAAGACGGTGATCAAGAACGCTCTCATTACGGTGGCCCTGGGCCTGCAGGCGGACTTCACGGTCGAACCGGCGGCGGCGGCCCCCAGCCAGAGCATCAAGTTCACCAGCCTGGTCAACGGCGTGGTGGGCGCGGCGTCCTACGAGTGGGACTTCAACAGCGACGGCACGATAGACAGCACGGAGGAGGACCCGTCCTTCGCCTACTCTGAGGTCGGCACCTACACCGTGACCCTGAAGGTCACTGACGGGGCCGGGTCCGTCACCGCGACGAAGACCGTCACCGTGACCGCCACCGTCCTGGCGGCCTTCTCCGCCGACAAGACGGCGGTGACGCTGGGCCAGGCGGTCAAGTTCACCAACCAGTCCGGCGGCGGCACGGCGCCGTACACCTACGAATGGGACTTCAACGGCGACAACAAGGTGGACAGCACGGAGAAGGACCCGTCCTACACCTACCCCGCGGCCGGCAGCTACAAGGTATCGCTCAAGGTGAAAGACGCGGCGGGCAAGACCGACACCGAGACCAAGGACAGGTACATCAGCGTCGGCGGGTCGATCCAGGTAGACTTCACCGCCAGCGCCACCAACGCCGCCCCGGGGCAGGCGATCATCTTCACCGGGTCGGTGACGGGCGGCACCCCGCCCATCCAGTATGAGTGGGATTTCGGAGACGGGGGCACCAGCGCCGATGCCACCGCTTCCCATGCATACGCGACGGCTGGGGCCTACACCGTCTCGCTCAAGGTGACCGATGCCGGCGGCACTCCTGCCACCGAGCAGAAACCAGGCTTTGTCATGATAGGTGACGTGGGCATCGCCCCGTGCGCCATCCCGGCTGCCGGCGGTGTCGTCCAGACGGCGGATGGCAGGGTATCCACCACGTTTGCGGCCGGTGCGTACGACGGGGACGCCACGCTGACCATCCTGGAGGTCTCTTCCTCCGTCGCCCCCGAGCCGCCCGAGGGGTACACCATCGGCAGCGCCTGCTTCACCGTGGAAGCGACCGATGGAACGGGCCGGGTCATAACGTCCCTGGTCCGGCCGGCGACCATCACCATGAAGTACACTCCCGCCGACCTGTCCGCGGCCGGCAAGAGCGGCGGGAACCTGAAGCTGGCCTACTACACCACCGCCACCGGCAAGTGGACCATCGTGAATACGTCCTTCAATGACACCAACCAGACCCTGAGCGCCACCACTACCCACTTCAGCACCTGGGCCATCCTGGTGAAGCCCCCCTCAGGCGGGCTGGCCTGGTGGGCCAAGGCCCTGATCGTCCTGGCGGGACTGGCGGTGGTGGGCATCGTGGCCTGGAAGGCCTTCACCGTCAAGAAGCCGGAAGAGCGCTGGCAGCGCTAGCCGGCCCCCTCAGCGCCTGTCGCTGAGGCCATCAGCGCTGGTCGCTGCCGCTTCCCCGGCCCGGGCTGCCTGCCACCGGGGCCACAGCACTCTGACGGCCACCAGGACGGCCGGCCCCAGTAACAGTAGCACCTTCCTCAGCACGGGCATGGGGGGCCAGAAGCCGCGCCAGAAGGTGCGGAAGGACCCTACCGGGTCGACGCGGGGGAAGTGCCAGGACCTGTCCCCGGTATCGGGGTCCACCTGGTACAGCCCGACGTCGGGGTTCTCGGCGCTGTTCTCCTGCTTGCCGGCGTAGTCCACCCAGACGTGGGTGGGGGATGAGTTGATCCGGTACGGGATGCCTTTCGCCTCGAGGACCGAGGCCAGCACTATGGCCCGGGCCTTGCAGTCCCCCTGGCCTATCTCCAGCGCCTCGCTGACGGTGGGGTAGTACCAGGGCATGGAGTAGGCCTCCCAGTCATAGTGGTAGGGCAGCGCCTCCAGCACCGCCTTCTCGATGTCGGCCGGCTCCGGCGGTAGGCTGCTGGCCAGGGCTTCCGCGGCTCCGGGATCGACCTGGGGGCTCACCAGCCGGTGCAGGCTGACCGCCAGCTTCAGGGGGTTGGGGTACAGGACCAGGAAGACCCACAGCACGAGCAGCACCGGGAATGCGATACAGAACCCCCTCAGTGCGCGCCGTCCCGCCGACCTGCTCCTGTCGCCCATGATGCCGCTTCCCAGAACAATCATGCTCCCGGGAGGTGCCGGGACACAAGTCAGGAGGCCCCTTCGGGCGGCAGCCTCAGCCAGACGCTGAAGGTGCTGCCGCGGCCCGGCTCGCTGACCACGGTGACCTGACCCCCGTGCTGCTCGGCGATCCCCTTGACGATCGCCAGGCCCAGGCCGGTCCCGCCTCCAGCCCGGGAGCGGGCCTTGTCGACCCGGTAGAAGCGGTCGAAGATGTGCGGCAGGTGCTCTGGTGGGATGCCCATGCCCGTATCCGCCACATCGATGCGGGCCGAATCGCCATCGCGATAGAGCGACAGGGTGATGGCGCCGCCATCGGGCGTGTACTTCACGGCGTTGCTCACCAGGTTGCCCACCATCTGGTCCAGCTTGTGGCCGTCGCCCTTGACCCACAGGTCCTCCTGCCGGTCGACGGTGATCCGGTGCTGGCCGGTGAGCAGCGCCCGCTCCTGCGCATCCAGGATGAGGTCCCGGAGAGAGACCATCTGGGACTGCTCCAGGGGCCGGGACTCGACCTCGGCCAGGACCAGCAGGTCGTTGACCACCCGGGCCATCCGGTTCGCCTCCGATTCCAGGGCCCGCAGGGACTCCTGCCGGTCATCTTCGCTCATGTTGCGCTTGAGCAGGTCCAGGTTGCCCCGGATCACCGTCAGCGGGCCCCTGAGCTCGTGTGAGGCGTCCGCCACGAAGCTCCGCTGGGCCCGCAGCAGGCCGTCCAGCTGGTCGATCATGCGGTCGAAGGTCTTGGCCAGCTGCCCGATCTCATCATGGGGTCCGCGGTAGTTGACGCGGCGGCTGAGATCGGAGCTGGACGAGATGCTCCGGGCGGCGGCGGTGACCTCCTTCACCGGGGACAGCGCCCGGCCGATGAGGATGACGGAGAAGCCCACCACCAGGGCCAGGAACACCACAATCACCAGGACCAGGGCCACTACCATACTCTGCAGGACGGGGTCGATGGTGGCCAGGGACTGGGCCACCTCCAGCACGTGCGGCTCCCCACTGACGGTCACTGGCTCCACCTGGATGCGCAGGGTGGAGTGGGTGGTGGAGTTGACGGTGTCGATGCCGGCGGCCCCGTTCAGGCCGTTGTCCACCAGCCTGACCTCCACCGGAAGCGTCTGCTCGCCGAGGCTCTCCGATTTGAGGACGATGTTCCGGGTGCTGTCAATGAGCTGAAGGTATACCGGCGAGCCCGGCGAATCCGACTCGTTCAGGGAGGCCCAGATGGAGCTGGCGAAGCCCTGGTCCGCGTTGTCCGTGGAGAGTGTTGCCTTGGCCAGGGTTGAGTAGACCTTGAGGTTGCCGTCGATCTCCCTGGCGATCATCCAGTTCTGAAAGGCGACATAGAAGAACAGGGCGGCGACAATGGCGGCCAGGGCCAGCGGCAGGGCGAACGACAGAGTCAGCCGCCACTTGATGGACACGCCGCTACTCCTTCAGCACGTAGCCCACCCCGCGGACCGTGTGAATCAATCTGGCCTTCCCGGCTGCCTCCAGCTTGGACCGCAGGTAGCGCATGTAGACCTCGATGACGTTGGATTCGCCGCCGAAGTCATAGCCCCACACCTTCTCGTAGATGACGTCCCGCCGGAGCACCTGCCGCGGATGGCGCATAAAGAGCTCCAGCAGGTCGAACTCCTGGGCCGTCAGCTTGATATCGTCGCTGCCGCGCTTGACCTCCCGGGTGCCCGGGTCCAGCGACAGGTCCATGAAACGGAGGACCTCGCCCTCCGTGGGCTGGGAGCGCCGGAGCAGGGCCCGGATCCGCGCCAGCAGCTCGTCAAAGGAGAAGGGCTTGACCAGGTAGTCATCGGCCCCGCTGTCCAGCCCCGCTATGCGGTCGGTCACCGTTCCCTTGGCGGTCAGCATGATGATGGGGACCTTCCCCGCCTGGCGCAGGCGCCGGCTGACCTCCAGCCCGTCTATCCCTGGCATCATGACGTCGAGGATGACCAGACCGGGCTCCGCGTCGCGGGCCCGGGACAGGGCCTCGGCGCCGTCGCCGGCGGTGTCCACGGTGTAGCCCTCGTAGGTCAGGCCCCGCTTGAGGAAGCTGACTATCTCGGGATCGTCGTCGACCACCAGGATACGCATCTTCAGCTCCGTTGCCGTGGCGGACACCCCGGGTGTCCGGCTGTCGGGGCAATCATAAGCTTCCATAGCTTTCAGGTCAATCGGCCTCTCCTTCTCCCTTGAAGTGCGCGAGCGTCCTCCCGCCGCCCCGATCGTAGCGGGACCGGCTTAGGTCCAGATGAGGGCAGCCTTAGAAGGTGATTAGAGAGATGCCACGGGCACTTGACAGGCAGGGATATCATTCAGGATGTGGCATTGGCCGGCCGGTGGGCAGGAGCGTTCCTCGACCGAGGCCTGCCGGGAGAACCTGGTGAGGAAAACCATCCGGCCGGAGATAAGGTTGTGACATGGGTACCGTAGCCTTTGAAAGCGGCGATGCCATCGGGCGTCGGCCGGAATAGAACTCTAAGAAGGAGGTAACAGTGCTCAAGAGGATCGTCAAGGCAGCCCTTCCGCTGGTAGTCCTGGCCGTGGTGGCCGCGGTGACCATTGGCAGCTCGAGCTCCTGCTTCGGCATACCCTACGACTAGCGCGATGCAGTAGCGGACACGACCACCCGTCGAATAGAGGCGCCGGCCTGGGAATCCCGTCTGGGCCGGCCGCTCTCTGTTCAGCTAGGTTTCGGCCTGCGGCTGCGGCTCGGCCGCGCCGGGGGAGTCCGGTCTGACGAACCGGGTCTTGCGCCACGCCAGCAGTCCCACTCCGATGGCGAACAGCGCCAGCGAGATGATGTGGGACTGGTGCAACGGGCCCAGCACCGTGTCCTCGGCCCGCAGCCAGCTGATGGCGAACCTGCCGGCTGAGTAGAGCACCAGGCTGACCAGGAACGAGCTGCCGTCCGGGGCCAACCGTTTCCACAGCCGCCACAGGACCAGCACGATGACCAGGTTCCACAGGATCTCGTAGACCGGCGCCGGATGCGTGGCGACGTTCAGGGGCGCAAACGAGTCGGGATTGGTGTAGACGATGCCCCAGGGGAGCGAGGTCTCTATCCCCGGCGAGTCCCCGTTCAGCGTGCAGCCGATGCGGCCGAAACAGAGCCCCAGGAAGATGCCCGGGGCCGTCGCGTCGGCAAAACGGGCCAGGGAGAACTTCTTGAGGCGGGAGGCGATCCACGTCCCCACCACGCCCCCGATGAGGGCCCCGTACCAGCCCAGGCCGCCTTTCTGCAGGGCCAGTATGTCCGCCAGGTCGTGGCTGTATTCGGACCAGTTGTCGATCACATGAGTCAGCCTGGCCCCGATGAAGCCGAAAAGGATGGCGCCGAAAGCGGCACTGAGGACGGTGTCATCCGAGAAGCCCAGCCGCCGCGCCAGAGGCACCGTGAGCGCCAGTCCCACGGCTATCCCGATGGCCATGAATAGCCCGTGCCATTCGATCGAGATCGGGCCCAGGTCGGCTATCGTGGGGTCCAGGCCAATGTGGATCATAGCCCCATCATACCAGAGGCCGCTCTCGCCTTCAAAGGCGGCCGGAGGCATGCCGGCCTGGATGGACGCCTCAGGGCTGGGTCTTTCGTGCCTTCCGGCCTGACGCCGTTGCCGTGGCCTTGGCCGGCCGCCTGGCTGCCCTCTTCGGCGCGCTGCCGGTGCTCCCGGCATCGGCCTTTGTGGCCTTCTTCCTCTCTTCCCAGACAGTCTCGGCCATGAGCCAGTGCTCGCAATCGCGTCCGTCGGGGCAGGACTCCTCTTCCCAGATGGCATAGGCGATCAGTCTGATCTCGTCTTCCCGTCCCATTCCTTCTCTCCGTTCAAACCCGAACCGCCAGGGTCCGTGCAAACTGCATTGTATCACATGCCTCCATCATGGCAACCTCTGGAGTGGCCGCGTCTGGAGCGGCCGCGGCGCTTCGCCTTGTTTCGGACCACGGCCGGTGGCGGGGATGGCACGGGCGCGCCTCAGCGGCACTGGCGGCGACTAGTCAAACCGGAAGGCCTTGCCGGACCGCCATTCCGCGTCCCTCGACGCCTGAACGGGCAGCTCCTCCGGCCCCTCGGCGGCCGCGGATGTGGCGGGCAGGTCGGCCGCCTCCCCGTCCTTCAGCATCTCATCTACCTTCTCACTGGCCCGGCAGATGAGGGCGCCCAGCTCGCCCACCTGGCGCTCAAGCCCCTGTATGATGACCCTGGCCTGCCTGTTCTCCTGTTCGAGCTCCTGCACCCTCAGGGCGGTCTGCTTCTCACCCCGTTCCAGGGTCTCGATGGTGACGGCAGCCTGCCTCCATGCCCGCTCCAGGGCTTCTATGGTGGCCCCGGCCTGCCTCTTGTCACGTTCTATCTCCTGCAACGCGGCGTCGTGCCTGCTCTTCTCGCCCTCGAGCGTCTTGACCTTGACGGACAACCTCTCCAGCATCTGCAGCAGCGATTCCCTGGTCATCCTGGTTCCCCCCTTGTCGACGCTCCGCTGTCAGGGTGGGGAGGTGAAGACAGCGCTCAGCGTCCCCTCTGGTGCAGAGGATAGTGCCAGGATGCGACGGTTGTCAAACCATCGATAGGGATAGAGGCGCTGCCGCCGGCGCGCTGCCCGGGCACGGACGGAAAAAAGAAGAGGGCCACTCGATGTGGCCCCCACTTCCAGGATGCTCGTCTAGGCTTTGCCGATGCGGAATACCTTGGTCCCGCACTTCGGGCACTTGCCCTGTACGGCCGGCCGCTTGTTCTTGAGCGTCACCTGCTTCGGGCCCTGGATCTCCACCTTCTTCTTGCACTTCACGCAGTAAGCCTGTGCCATTCTCGATGTCCTCCTTTCCCGTATAGATTATGGCGAGCGTATCACGCTGGACCACCCCACGTCAATAGCTTTGCCGCAGCTTTGCCGCAGCTTCGGCTGCCGCGGGATGGCCCGCGAGGGTCAACGGGCTGCCCCGATCTTGGCCGGGCCAGCCTGTCTCGACGGCTGTCTGCCGTAGGCGAGACCGGCCTCCCACCTCAGCACGGAGACGGCCGACCTGATGGCGACGATGATGGCAGCCGGGGCCATGAGGAGGCCAAAACAGTAGACGAAGCCGAGCACGTTGTCGGCCATCGGCTGCGATGCGTTGCCCACGGGCTCCGGGCCGCCGACTATGGCCCAGATGGCCAGCACGGTGAGGGCCGCAGCGGCGCTCACCACCCCGGCCCTGATTGGAGCAGTCACATACATCACGCCGATGAGTACGGCTGCCGTCAACAGAATCCAGTTCGCCCCGTCACTGGCGGGTACCGCCGCGCCTCCCCAGATACCAGCGATGATGGCACAGAGCACGCCAACCACCAACACGAACTCGCCTGCGATTGCCCTGATCCTGACCATATGTCACCTGCCTTCCGATTACTTCCTCGCGGATTCAACAGTCGTTACAGGAGGCAGTGTTATATGCCAGGTTGGCCGGCGTGTCAACGTCCTGGAGCGAGTTCTAGCGCGTTTCTAACAGAGAGGGATGAAAAAAGGAAAGGGGCCACTCGACGTGGCCCCCTGGAGGAGCTTGCGGGGCTAGGCTTTGCCGATGCGGAATACCTTGGTCCCGCACTTCGGGCACTTGCCCTGT
>CALMBS010000349.1 GCA_937860285.1 uncultured Chloroflexota bacterium | reverse complement strand
GGACCCGCCGGACGGCCTGGCGTGCTAGGGGGCTCCGGGACCTCACCCGGACGGCGAGCGTTATCTCATCCCCTGATCAGACGAGGACCTCCAGCCTGCGGGCCAGCCTCTTGGCCAGGACCACTACTGTCAGCGCAGGCGGGCGCCCCGGCGCCTTGGGGAAGACGCTGGTATCGCAGCAGTAGAGGTTCTTCACCTGCGTTTCCAGGTTCGTATCGAGCAGGACGCCGACCTTGACCGTGCTGCTCGGGTGTCCCAGGACGAAGTTGGCATGATGGAGGTCACCCGGGTCGCATCCAGCCTTTGTCAGTATCTTCTCTGCCGTCTGGCGGGCGTACCTGAAGGCGCTCCAGTCCCTTTCCGTGAAGCTCTTGCTTATCCTGCCGTCGGGGTGGCAGGTCCCCATGCCCTCATCCGACACCTTCTCGAAGACGCTCAGGACCCTCCCGTACCGGTGCATCCGGGCCAGGTACTTCAGCGGCTCGTCCTGGAAGAACTGCGCATGCCATGATACCGCTGGCGCCGCCATGGCGCAGAACACCACCCCGTGCTCCTCGTCGTGCCACCCCACGCTCATGCAGTGCTCGCGGGCGTTGCCCTGCCCCTCCCTGATGAACCCAAACGAGAACGTGGTCGGGTCACCCGTGAACCAACTCCCGGCTTCCTTGATGCCGGCGCGCTGAAGCAGTCCGGCTGTATGAACGCCCCCGCAGGCGCAGACCGTCACCCTGGCATTCACGATGTACTCACCACCCTTGCCCCTGGCCTTCACCCCACCGGCGACTCCGTTTTCGACCAGGATGTCGGTCACCCTGGTGCTGGTCAGAAGGGTCGCGCCGTTCTTCACTGCCTCGTCCGCGTACTCCATGGCCGTCCACTTGGCATCGGGGACGCAACCCATGACACAGAGGTCACAGTTGGCCACGCACTTGCTGAAATCAATGTGCCGGGCCACCTTCTCGAACGGGATGCCTATCTCGTTGGCGGCTTGCCAGATACGCCTGGTCCCCTGGCCGATGAACTCGTCAGGAGGCATGTGGTACCAGGTCTCGCGGGCCGCCTCATCGATCATTTCCTGTTCGAACTCGATGCCGAACTCCCGCCAATAGTCAACACCAGGCAGGAACGCCGAACCGGCATAGAGCAGCGTGCCCCCTCCAACGCCGTGGCCCAGGATCACGGAGTAGCCTTCCACGGTCTTCTTGGTCGGGAAGAGGTGCGGGGCCTTCTCCATGCGGGAGATGATGCCCAGCGGGTTCCCAAAGAACGACCTGCTGTTGGTCCCCTGCTCGATGAGGACCACCTTCTTACCCTTCCTGGAAAGCTCCCTGGCCAGCGTGCACCCACCAGGCCCCGCCCCTGCTATCGCCACGTCGGCCTCCAGCCTTTGACACTTGTCAGCCATGAGATACCCCCCCTTCAGCTTCTAAATCCTCACATGACCCGCGTCGTCGCCACCGCACCCTCCCCCGCTGCAGCGCGCCTCACCAGCCTGATCGACCCCGACGGACAATTAGGATAGCAGACCCCGCAGCCGAGGCACTTGCCGGCATCGATTGAGGCCGCCCCATCGATGCTGATGGCGTTCACGGGGCAGCGGTCCGTGCAATCGCTGCAGGCCGAGCACGTGTCCTCATCAACCGCGGCCACGAACTCCGAGGGATCCAGGGGCAGGGTGCCCGTGAGTCCCAGGCTTACGAAGAAGATACAGCAGTCGCGGCAGCAGTTGCAGAGAAACTCGGAAGGGTCATGCGTGTGCACCAGGCCGCTGGCGTTTGACCGGCGCACTACCTCCAGGGCCTCTTCATACGTGATGAGGCGGCACATGCCGTTCTCGGCCCCCCACCGGGCCATCTCCCCCATGAAGAGGCAGGTCTCCAGATCCTGGGTGCAGCTATGGCCCGGATCGGATACTCTGTGGGGCAAACGGCATGAGCACGTGGAGACCCCCCAGCTCCCCGCCTTCTTCATGATCTGGGCCAGGTTCTCCTCCGGCCTGGCGTCCGCCGGCAGGGCTGCCGGCGTGGTCCAGACCCTGGAGACGGGGATCCCCAGTGACGGGAACCAGTTCTGGGCCAGATCGATCTGCCACCGGCACAAGGCCTTCATCAGAGGCACCGAATGGGCAAACCTGGTCTGGCGCCAGCCGCCCGTCTCGATAAGCCCCGGTCCGCCCAGCCCCATCAGCTTGTACTCCGGGTCCTGCGCCCCGGGTGTGGCATACATGGTGCCTTTCCGGCCCATCGTTGTCAGCATTCTCTGGAGAGCGCCTCTGTCCGCCCCGGTCTTTCTCGCAATGGCGTTCAGCCTCTTGGGCCGGAAGCCCACCTTGACCGCCAGCTCGGCTTCCTCCGGCGTGAATTGCAGCCGCAGCACCTCCATCATGGTCTCCCGAGTCATGTCCACCTTGAAGGCCGCGTATGCCTGGAAGAGCCGCTGATACACGTCATCTTCTGCCACGCCATCACCCCCTGTCACTCCGTCTCCGTGTTGACGCGGCGGCGCAGGCCACAGCTGCGCCCCATCTCCGGGGCCTGTGTCATGGACCCGGGCAGCAGCATCCGCAGGATTCCCCCGATGGCATCAACGCTGGGCGACGATGCCGGCATATCGACCAGTGGCCTGCCCGCCGCATCCCACCGCGCCACGTCCTCATCCTCCGGGACCCGCCCCATCACCTCCAGGCCCATCCGGGCAGCGCTCTCTGCCATGGCCCTGTCGTTGTCACCAAGCCTGAGCCTGTTCATGACCAGGCCGACGCGGGTGGACTTCATGTGCTCGTCCCGGCGCACTACGTCCCAGATGCTCCCCGCAACCCGCAGCCCCCGCATGGACGGGTCGGTGACAATCATCAGGAGCCCGACCCCGCTGACCACCCTCCTGTTTACCTGCTCCGGTCCAGCCTCGCAGTCTATCAGCGTGACGTCGTAGCTCCTGGAGAAGGTGTCTATCGCGTATCTGAGCAGGTCGTTGATGGCGCAGTAGCATCCCGGCCCCTCGGGCCGGCCCATGACCAGGAGATCGAATCCCCGGCCGCGCTGCAGGATAGCGCCGATCAAGCAGCTCGCGTGCCTGTCTTGTGCCTCCCGGCGGGCCCGGGGGTCGTCGATCAGCTCGTTTCTAAGGTCGGAAACGGTGCGCTGCACCTCCACTCCCAGAGCATAGGGCAGGCCGACCGCGGAGTCGGCGTCTATGGCCAGAACGCGGGCCTTCCCCGTCGAAGCCAGAATCCTGGTCATCGTGGCTGCCAGCATGGTTTTGCCGCTGCCGCCCTTGCCGACCACGGCCATCTTCAGCCCGTTTCCCGGCGGCGGATCAGTCCTCCCGGGTGCCAATTCCCCCATGGCGACCTCACTCCGCCCGCGACTGCCTGGCGGGCACTCCTTCCAGGAAGCGTCCCAGGGTGTGCTTGATGTCCTCCGCCGACGAGACCCTCGGGTCGAAGATGTCCAGCTCGAAGTTGAGGGTCGGAATCCCCAGCTCGTCGTAGATCCGGTCCTTGACCAGCTTGGCCATGGCCCAGTTGGACTTGCAGGCCACGTGGCCGCCGAATATGGCTGCATCCGCCTTGAATCGGCGGAGAAGGTCGATCTGGGCTTCCAGGTAGTTCTCCCAGACCCCGCCGCATTCCCGGCTCATCGGCATCATCACGGTCTTCCGGGCCAGACCCATCAGCATCTGGTCCAGTGTAGAGAGGTCCGCTATCGGCCTCATGACGAAGTTGTTGTTCATGAAGGCCACGGACAGGGCTCCATACTGCCGCTCCAGGTGGAGCAGTATGGTGAAATCAAAGGCGGGCGCACCGTAGATCCAGACCAGCCGCAGCTTCTCTTCGCCCGGCGGAAGATACCCCTCCTTGCGGGCCACCTTTCCCGCCGTGACCTGGTACTTCTTCCTGAAGTAGTCCACCAGCTGAGGGGTGCCGCACAGCATGAGCACCAGCCCGTACTCGGATATCGCATCCAGGCTGGAGTAGGGGCACGGCACGGTCTGCCTCAGCTCGGCGATCTTGAGCATGTACTCGTGGGCCTGGTTGGAGTACTCCATGGCCTGCCTGAACTTGTCGATATCCAGACTGCGCCCGGTCTGTTCCTCCAGGAACGCGATCAGCCTCCGCAGCTCTCCCACCGTGTAGGTGAAGGCCGCTTCGTTCCGGAGGTACGGCACATCGATGCAGAAGTAGGGGCAACCGAAGTACTCGGCCATCACGGGGTACGTGGCCATGTTCGAGTCGCAGGGGACTGACGGGTGCAGGATGAACTTCGGCAGGCGCAGGTCACCGGATAGAAGCATCCCCATGAAGGTCTTGTTGTTGGCGCATACGTAGTAGGGGATGTGCTGCTCAGCCAGGTCGATGTATCGGGCCACGCCTTCCGGGAAGGCCGCGGCCACCCCACCGATGGGATCGATCAGCAGCGGCGTGATATCCATGGCCCACAGGATCTCCGAGGGGACACCGAAGTTGATGGCCCCTACTACTCCACCCCGTTCCTGTGCTTCGTGGACGCTACCGAAGTAGTCGCTCATCAGCTGGACGGACCAGCTCCACTCGGGGGTCACGGCCTGGAGGGACTCCGCCACCGCGCGGAAATTGTCGCTGATCTGTTTGGGCAGGCTCATCTCACCGGCCATTCCGTCGCTCCTCTATCATCTCCAGAAACGCCTGGGTCCTGGTCCGCACCTGCCCCACGGCGCCCCAGTGGTACTCTCTCTCTATGTCAAGAAGAGGGATGTTGCCCTCCTTCAGGACCTTCCGCAGATGCAGCAATTGACCACCCCAGAGATCGCAGTACTGCATCCTCTGGTAGACGACCCCGTCGACTCCGGCCTCCCTGATCAGCCTCTTCGTGAACTGGGCCCGCTCGCTGACCTTGTCCGACATGCGCGCGCAGGATGGGCGGTTGAGATAGGACCTGGCCAGCCCCATGATGAGGTCATCCCCGCCTGCCGGCGGCTGCATGAAGTACCGGCTTCCGAAACAGAGCGTGTCGGTGACTATCAGGCCACCCAGGTCTTCCATCACCCGAAATGGTGAGTCGTCGTCGCATCCGCCGCCGCCCGAGATCATGAGCCTGGCCCTGCACTTCCCGGTCCCCTGGCTCCCTCTCAGCTGGCCCAGGAGGCGCGACAGCAGGCCGTTGTACTGCTCCCTGGGCATGCTGGTGGCGGCGATGATGACGTTCAGCGCCTCCGCCCCGGTGAGCGGCGGCGACTGGCCTCGCCGGAGCTGGTACAGCTGCCCCAGCAGGAGCCTGGTCTCGTTGTACAGGGCGATGGCCTCCCTCAGCCGGGCTTCCGTTATCTCAACTCCGAAATACTGTTCCACCTCGCTCTTGAACCGGGCGATCTCTCCTGCGTAATAGCTGACTGCTTCCTCGCCGCTCTTGTGAGGCACGCCGATGAGACGGATGAATGGAAAGGGCCCTGTGGCCCTCATCACATCGTGCAGCCGGCGAATGTGGTCACAGGTATCGGCGAAAACGAAGCCGTCCAGGAACCGGTACTTCCCCTCATAGGCAAACTGCAGGCAGGAGCGCACAAAGGTGCAGTTCAAGTGGCTCAGGCACGTGTCCGCCAGGTGCGTCGGCGGCTGGCACCCGGTCGGCCTCACCCGGTAGGGCAGAATGTCCCCGGCATACAGGACCTCCTCCGGCACATAGGAGCAGAAGAAGCCCACAGCCATTTTGCCCCGGCGCTTCCACTCGTCGACGTACGGGTTGGTGATATCACGGGAGACAGAGGTCAATTCTTCCAGCGCGGTCATCGTCCGTCCGCTTCCCCCCTTTTCAGCGTTACTGATGCGGCTCACGAATGATGCGTCCCAGCTTAATTAGGCGCCTAATTATTCGGCCCCTAATCATATCCCCCGCCGAGGATAGCATGGGCCGGTGACGCCTGTCAAGGGAGGTGGAGTCCGGCAGCCCCAACCACGTGAGGTGGTATACTGGTGTGAATCAGCAAGGCCGGACGCGGAGATTAGAGGCTGCGATGCCGAAATCACGGGAGAAGGGCCAGGGCCCGGATTACAGCAAGTACGTCCCTTTTGTAGGCCGAGACTACAACCTCCGCATGCTCCGCTACCTGGCTGAAGAGGCGGTGAACCAGGCGCGACACGCCCAGGTAACGAACATGGGCCTGACCCGCGCGGACGCCGACCTCCTTTACCTCGTCCAGTGCCTGGGGGATTCGGCCACGCCCACCGAGCTGTCCAAATGGATGAAGAGAAGGCCGCCGACGGTATCGCAGCACCTGGACAACATGCAGGTCAAGGGGTTGCTCAAGCGCCGGTCTATCAGGGGCAACAACAAGTCCAAGAGGGTTGTCCTGACCCGGAAGGGTGAGGAGGCCCTCCAGGAAGCCACGGAGTGCGACATCATCATGTCGGTCATGGCGTCCCTGTCGGACAGCGAGTTCCGGCAGCTGTGGCGGCTCCTGGAGAAGCTCAAGGATGCGGCGCTTTCAGCGGCCGAGGCTGAGACGCGACGCACGGCCGATGCGACAGGCGACCGCACCGTCTGAGAATGCGATCCGCGATCCGTCCCGCGGGGCTGAAACGGCGCCCCAAGAAGAAGGGCCAGCCTTTGACAGGCTGGCCCTTTTGCTTGGCTGATGCCAGGGTCGGGTCGCTGGCCCGACTATTTCTTCTTGTCTTCCTTCTCCGGCGGAGCCGGGTTGACGTAGCCCTTCAGGAGGTTGGGCATGCACTTCTCCACATCGTCCACGGTCCAGGGGCCGAAGTTGTCCCAGTCCCGGTTGTAGATGGCGCTCTCCCTGGCGGGGGCCCAGAAGGAGAAGAAGGCGCCGGCGCTGCCGAAGATGCAGCCGTTGACGTGCCCGGCCGCCTCGCTGGCCAGGTAGGTGGGAATGGCCGCCAGGTAGTCAGGCCCGGCCACGTGGGTGACCTCGTCGTAGCGCTCCTTGGTCCACAGGCCGGACTCGACTCTCTTCTTGTAGCCGGCCAGCACGTCGGGCCCCATGGTCATCCTGGTGGCTGCCCGCGGGCAGATGGCATTGCAGGTCACACCGTACTTGCCCATTTCCCAGGCGGTGGCATAGGTCAGGCTGGCAATGCCGCCCTTGGCGGCGCCGTAGTTGCAGTGGCCGACCGTGCCCACCCAGGCCTCGGAGATGGTGTTGACGATCCGGCCGTACTTCTGCTCTCTCATGAAGGGGGCCGCATGCCGGATGGTGTTGAAGGTGCCCTTCAGGTGCACCGAGATGACGACGTCCCAGTCCTCCTCGGACAGGTTCCACAGCATCTTCGCCCGGTCGATGCCGGCCACGTTGACCAGGATGTCGATCCGGCCGAACTTCTCCACACAGGTCTTGATCATGGCCTCGGCGGCCTTGAAGTCCGCCACGCTGCCGTAGGCAGCCACGGCCTGGACGCCCAGTGCCTTGCACTCGGAAACGGTCTGGTCCGCCGGGGTCGTGCTGGCGCCCTTGCCGTCGATGCCGCCGCCCAGGTCGCAGCACACCACATTGGCGCCCTCCCTGGCCAGCGATAGAGACACTGCCTTGCCGATGCCGCTGCCGGCACCGGTCACAACTGCGTTTCTGCCCTTCAGTCTGTCTGCCATTGTTGATCCTCCTTCGCGATCGAATCGCTGCAATTCTGTCAATACTGCCGTCAGGCCTTTGGTGGGGCCGGGGGAGCGGGGTTGACGTAATCCTTGAGCAACTGGGCCGGTGTCATGGCGGCCTTGACCATATCCATGGTCCACGGACCCTCAGTGGGGTTCTCGGCCTTGGTGATCTCCGCCGGCTTGCTGTAGCGGGCAATGGTGATGGCCGTGGTCAGGAAGACCTGCCCGTTGACCAGCGCCGCATCGTCGCTGGCCAGGAAGGCCGCGATCTTGGCGAAGGCGGAGGGGTCGACCATCTCCCGGTCCATCCTCTTCAGCACCGAGGGGTCCATGAGGCCCTTCTCCACCCTCTTGACCACCATCTCGCGCACCTTGGGATCATCGGTCATGCGGGTCTTGGCCCGCGGGCAGATAGCGTTGACCGTGATGCCGGCCGGTCCCAGCTCCTGGGCCCCGCCCCAGGTCAGGGTGGTGATGCCCGCCTTGGCGGCGCCGTAGTTCAAGTGGGTGGTGCCGCCCATCCAGGCCTCCGAGGTGCAGTTGATGATCCGGCCGAACTTCTGCTCCCTCATGAAGGGGGCCGCGTTCCGCATGAAGTTGAAGGTGCCCTTGAGATGGACCCCCACAACCTGGTCCCATTCCTGCTCGGTCATGTTCCAGATCATCTTGGGCTTGTCAATGCCGGCGATGTTGCACAGGATGTCGATCCGGCCGAAGTTCTCAACGCAGGCCTTGACGGCCGCCTCGGCATCGGCGAACTTGGATACATCGCCGTACTGGGCTATGGCCTTGACGCCGTGCTTCTTGCACTCATCGACCACCTGGTCCGCCGGGGTCTTGTCGCCGCCGCTGCCGTCAACGGCTCCGCCGATATCGCAGACCACCACGTTGGCGCCTTCCTCGGCCAGCGCCACAGCTATGGCCTTTCCTATGCCTCTCCCGGCACCGGTCACTACAGCGTTGCGTCCTTTGAGCTTATCACCCATCTTTGGCCCTCCTTAGTTCTTTCGCTTCTCTTGAGCCCCGGTGGGGTGTGGTACCCGTCACCAGGGTCTCATTGCATCCCCGCGAGCAGGCCGGCACAGACAACGCCGGGCCTGTTTGCCTTACTCTTTGGGCGGAGCCGGGTTGACGTAGTCCACCAGCAGCTCCCGGGGCACCAGTCTCTCGAGGTCATCTATCTTCCAGGGCGCCGCGGTCTCCCAGTCCCTGGTGTGCTTCCTCACTATCTGCGGATGGCTCCAGATGCCAACGGTGGCCCTGGAGATGACGAACACGCAGCCGTTGATGTCGGCCGCGGCGTCGCTGGCCAGGTAGGCGATGAAGGGAGCGAAGTACTCCGGATCAGCCCCCTCCCGGCGTGTCTCCTCCATCCCCTGGAGGCGGTCCTCCGAGATCAGCCCCGAGTCGATCCTCTTCTGGAGCCCGGCATCCTGGTCCTGCCCCACGCTCATCCTGGTCCGGGCGCGCGGCGCAAAGGCGTTACAGGTGATGCCGTACCGGCCCAGCTCTCGAGCGACAGCGTATGTCAGGCTGACGATGCCGCCCTTGGCGGAACCGTAGTTGGTGTGTCCGACGGTCCCGGCATAGGCCTCTGAAGTGGTGTTGATGATCCGGCCGTACTTCTGCTGCCTCATCAACGCCGAGGCATGCCGGCAGAGGTTCCAGGTCCCCTTGAGGTGGACGGCGTGCACCTTGTCGAAGTCCTCCTCGGCCATATTGAAGATCATCTTCGGCCTGAGGATGCCCGCTATGTTGCACAGGATGTCTATACTGCCGAAGTGGTTGACGCAGGCCCGGACCATGTCCTCGGCGGCCTTGAAGTTCCCGACGTCACCGTAGTGGGCCACCGCCTTGACTCCGAGCCTGCGGCATTCCTCTGCGGTGCTGTCGGCAGGGGTCTTGTCGGCGCCTGTGCCGTCGGCAGCCACGCCCAGGTCACAGACCAGGACGTTAGCTCCCTCCTCGGCCAGCGCCAGGGCTACTGCCTTACCAATCCCCCTGCCTGCACCGGTTACGAGCGCGTTTCTACCCTTGAGTCTCTCCCCCAAGCGCTTGGTCCTTGTGAAGGAATGGGCTATTTCTTGGGCAGAGCAACGACGGCTGTGCCTGGAGTGATCTTCTTGCCTTCCGGATTCTCGACGAAGATCTCCAGGTCAACCAGGTTCTCGCCACCCTGCTGGTACTTCTTGGTGACCTTGCCCTTCATGAGCAGCTTCTGACCGGGGAAGGCGTTGCCGCGATACTGGACGCTGACCTTCTTGACCAGGCCCTTCTCGCCGACCCAGTCGGTCAGGAGCTCGGTCAGATAGGCCGCTTCAAGTCTGCCGTGGACCAGGACGTCGGGGTTGCCCAGGGACTGCGCGAACTCCTTGTCGTAGTGCAGCTCGAAGAAATCGCCGGAAGCGCCGGCCCACATAACCAGGGTCCTGCGGGTCGGGGTCTTTTCCAGGGTGGGGATATCCTGCCCCTCTTTGACGTCATCGAAGAAAACCTGAGCCATGAGAATACGCCTCCCTTTCGTTTAGAAGTTCATTATGGTGTTGGTGCTGACGGCCACAAGCTCGCCCTTCTGGTTCTTGTGCGAGGACTTGTAGACCATGAGAAGGCGGGGACCCTTTTCGCTGCCCTTGTCCTGCAGCTCCGAGAACTCGTGGGTGGTGGTGATAACGTCGCCCTTCTTGATGGGCTTGAAGAACTCCCAGTCGGCCCCGCCGGCCACGCTGCGCTTGTGGAGCAGGGGCACGCCGATCAGCATGGCGCCGCTGCTGATCATGGCCGTGGTCACCAGCCCGGGAGGAGCAGTGTCCTTCCACATCGGGTTCGGGTCGCCGATGCATTCGCAGTACTGCCGGATGACAGTCCCGTCGATCTCCATCACTTCCTGGATGCTCTTGCCGAGATAGGCCTTGACCTCATCCTGGGTCTTCGCGAATTTCCTACTGTCGGTTGTCATACCTCCTCCTTACCGCAGATTGCTTCCTAAATGATATCCCAAAACCAAATTCCTCGTCAAAAGACGCTCGTTCGGGACCGGCTGTTCGGGATAGGCCCTGGCTGCGCCCACGGCGCCGGCGCCGCATGACCCAGGGCCGGCCGGTCCGGAATAGGGCCGTGGCGTCGATAAGGGTATAATCGAAGGAGTACGCATGAAGCCACAACTGCTTGAGTCGTCCTATTCCGAACTGGTGGAGACGGTCGCTTCCCTGGGTCAGCCCAGGTACCGGGCGGACCAGATTCTGAAGTGGGTCTGGGGAGGCGCTGCGAGCTCCATTGACGACATGACCGACCTCCCGGCCGGCTTCCGCCAGAAGCTGGCCGCCAGTTGCCGCCTGTTCACTCTCGAGCCCATCGAGGAGAGGGTGTCCAGGGACGGGCAGACCCGGAAGGTGCTCTTCCAGCTGGAGGACGGCAAGTCCGTCGAGTCGGCACACATGACCTACGAGGCCACCGAATCCAGCCGGGAGAGGCGCACCGTCTGCGTTTCCACCCAGGTGGGCTGCTCCATCCGGTGCTCCTTCTGCGCCACCGGCCAGCAGGGCTTCGAGCGCAACCTCCGGACCGGAGAGATCCTGGAGCAGGTCCTGTACTTCGTGCGGCTGGCCCAAGCGGGCGGACGGAAGGCCGGCGGGGGCCGGTCCACCGGGGAGCCTCGAGGGGCCCGTCCCACGCCGTCTGAGACCGTCTCATCGCCCCCCGCGGCCCGCCGCCCCCTGACCAACGTGGTCTTCATGGGGATGGGTGAGCCGCTGGCCAACTACGAGGCCGTCAAGGGCGCCATCGCCCGGCTCAACTCCAGCCGGGGCCTTGGCCTCGGCGCCCGGCTGATCACGGTGTCCACGGTGGGCCTGGTGCCCCAGATCCAGCGGCTGGCCAAAGAAGACATCCACGTGGAGCTGGCCGTCTCCCTGCACGCGGCCAGCGACCGGGTCCGGAACTTGCTGGTCCCGGTCAACAAGAGATACCCACTGGCGAAGCTGATACCCGCCTGCCGGGAGTACCTGGAGGCCACCGGGCGGCGGCCCACTTTCGAGTACGCCCTCTTCAACGGCATCAACGACTCCCTGGACCAGGCCGGCAAGCTGGCCGAGCTGCTCACGGGCTTTGAGTGCCACGTGAACCTGATACCGGGCAACCCCACCCCCAGCAAAGAGTTTCGACCCTCGGTGGCCCGGCGGGTGGCCGCGTTCCAGAGGGAGCTGACCGAGGCGGGCATCTCCAACACCCTGCGCCAGTCCCGGGGGGCCGACATCGAGGCCGGCTGCGGCCAGCTGCGCAGCCGCCGGCTGCAGCGACAGGACTAGCCGCCGGAACCGGGCTCATTCCCTGAGGAGAAAGATGAGGGGCGGACACGCAGCGTGTCCGCCCCTCGAGCTTGCTTCAGAAGCCTCCTAGTGCTTCTTCTTGGGCTGTTCCTTGGCGGCCGCGGCCCCTGCCGCTGCCGGAGCCGGGCCGGACGCCGCCGCCGACACGGCCTCATCGCGCCCCATGACTGTCTGCCTCTTGGAGAAGTAGAGGGCGCCGACGATGATTAGCAGTCCAACGACACCCACGCCGACCGCCAATCCCCAGTTTTCCCGCGCCACTCCCTCCTTGGTCAACATCATGGTCGCAGCGATAACCGACACCAGGTTGATGACCTTGATCAGCGGGTTGAGCGCCGGTCCAGAGGTGTCCTTCAGAGGATCACCGATGGTGTCGCCCACCACGCTGGCCTTGTGCCGCTCGGAGCCCTTGCCGGTGTTCTTGGCCAGGTCGCGGGGCTCGTCTTCAATGGTCTTCTTGGCATTGTCCCAGGCGCCGCCGGCGTTGGACTGGAACACCGCCATCAGCTGGCCCACCAGGATGACGCCGGCCAGGAACCCGGCCAGGGCCTCCAGGCCGAAGACGAAGCCGATCACGATCGGGCTCACTATGGCCAGCAGGGCCGGGGTGAGAAGCTCCTTCTGGGCCGCGGAGGTGACGATGGTGACCACCTTGCCGTAGTCAGGGTCGGTGGTGCCTTCCCAGATGCCCTTGATGTTGGCGAACTGCCACCGGACCTCGTTGACCACGTAGTAGGCCGCCCGTCCCACCGCGTTGATGAGGAGCGAGCTGAAGAGGAAGGGTATCGCGCCGCCGATGAGGAAGGCCACAAACACCTTCCACTGGATCATGTCGATCACAGGCACGTAGTACTCGTATTTGAAGGAGGCGAAGAGAGCCACCGCCGCCAGTACGGCCGAGGCGATGGCAATACCCTTGGTGATGGCCTTGGTAGTGTTGCCCACGGCGTCCAGGTCAGCCAGAGTCTGGCGGGCCTTGGGCTCCAGGCCGGCCATCTCGCCGATGCCGTTGGCATTGTCCGACACGGGACCAAAGGCATCCATGGAGATGTTGTTGCCGGTCAGGGTCAGCTGGCCGATGCCGCAGAGCGCCACGCCGTAGAAGATGCAGAGCAGGGAGAAGTTGTCCTCAACGCCCGTCACAGTGATGCCGTTCCTCCAGATCAG
The DNA here is from genome assembly GCA_937860285.1 of uncultured Chloroflexota bacterium. GTDB lineage: Bacteria > Chloroflexota > Dehalococcoidia > UBA2247 > RBG-13-53-26 > JAFGCL01. The sequence goes on along the minus strand of CALMBS010000349.1, from coordinate 656 downwards.
GGCCGAAGCCGCTATCGAAGCGGCGATGATCAGGATGGCACCCACTGAGCTCTCCAGGCCGATCCCCAGACCACTGAGGATGGTGGTTGCCGGGCCGGTGGCCGTGGACTTGCGGATCTCCGCCACCGGGCCGCGGTTGGCCCCGGTGTAGTAGTCGGTGATCTGGTTGATGGCCACCGCCAGCACCACACCTACTGAGGTGGCGGCAAAGAAGCGCCAGTCCTTGCAGTAGAGGAAACCAAACAGGGCGAAGGAGGCGATGGACATCACCGCGGCCAGGTTGTAGCCCCGGTGGATGGCCTTCATGGCGTCCGTCTCGCTCTTGGAGCCGCCCACAGTGTAGGTGCTGATGATGGACGCGAAAACGCCCGCCGCGCGGACGAGCAGGGGGAACATGATCCAGATGAGGCTCTGCGTGGCCTCGGTGAGGAAGAGCCCCAGGATCATGGCGGAGACTATGGTGACTTCATAGGACTCAAAGATGTCCGCCGCCATTCCGGCGCAGTCACCCACATTGTCGCCGACCAGGTCGGCGATGACGGCCGCATTGCGCGGGTCGTCCTCAGGGATGTCCTTCTCCACTTTGCCCACCAGGTCGGCACCCACGTCAGCCGCCTTGGTGTAGATGCCGCCGCCCACCCTCATGAAGAGGGCGA
>CALMBS010000348.1 GCA_937860285.1 uncultured Chloroflexota bacterium | reverse complement strand
CAATTTCATCAACTACGTCATCACCTTCCTCATCGTGGCCTTCGTCATCTTCCTGCTCATCCGCTCCATCAACAGGATGCGCCGGGCGGTCGAGAAGCCGAAGGAAGCGGCGGCTACCACGAAGGACTGCCCCTTCTGCCTGTCCGCCATCCCCATCAAGGCCACCCGCTGCCCGCACTGCACGTCTGAGATCAAGACCGCCTAGGGCGGCAGCACAACACGATCGAAACAGAGCAGGCCCACCCCGGCTGCAGAGCCCGGGGTGGGCCTTGTCTCTTGCCTGGGCCCCGGCCGGAGGAGAGGTTTCCGTGACAAAGGCGCGACCGGCTGTGAGGCTGGCGTGAGCTTCTTGTGGTATCTTGGACGATAATCGGCCATCAGCGTCCCCGGATACGATCGTATGCACCAGATGAAGTATGTGATTCATTCCGACCGCGGCTTCACCCTGGCGGAGATGCTGGTGGTCATCCTCATCCTGGGCGGCCTGTCCAGCATCGTGGTGCTGGCCATCACCAAGTTCGCCGATGACGGCCGGCTGGAGGCCGCCAACGCCGAGGTGCACCAGGCCCGCGTGGCCATTGATGCCTGCTTCTCCGACGCCGGGGTGACCGGGACGGACAACGGCACCACCGTGAACTGGGATGGCGCCGAGGACGTGATGACGGTCATTGGCCGCGATGGCGCCCAATACGACGCGGCGGACTACCTTCGGAACAGCAGCTTCAAGGCCACCTACATCGTCTCGAGCAGCGGCGACATCACCGGGGTGGAGTCCCACGACTGGGGCAACCTCACCTGGGTGAACAACCACTGGGAATAGCCCTCGCCGCGCTTGAGAGGAACTTGAGAATTCCTCCCCGCTGCGCGGTACGCGGTTGTGACCGGCATGTTGTAGGCTGGGCGCTGACCGGCAATGCCACGCCGACCTGTAGTCTTCGGTTTCATTCGCCGGGAAGAGCCATGCTATACTGTCTCACAGTGGAGAAAGTCTCCGTCAACCGGCCGAACCAGGAGGTTGAGTGGAGGGAGCTGGGACCGGCCAGCGGGGCGTCCTCGCGACGCCCAGCCTTGTCTCGGTCCGTTCGTGTTGTGGACCGCAGCCACGGCGATGCGCTGCAGCTCTCCCGCAACTCGCGCTCCTTCGAAACCAGTCCCGGTGCACCGGCCTGTGCGGCGCAACTCCGCCGGCTTCGAGGGAGTCTCATACATGGCCATTGAACCGTCCATCGCCGCACTGCCCCAGCGCATCGAGAGGCTGGCCGAGCTCACCTACAACCTGTGGTGGAGCTGGCACCCTCAGGGCCGGGACCTCTTCCGCATGCTGGACTACGGCAAGTGGAAGTTCAGCGGGCACAACCCGGTCAGGATCCTGCGCGAAGTCGATCCGGAGAGGCTGAGGGCCGCCAGCACCGACCCGGAGTTCCTGGCCCTGTACGACACGGTGATGGACCGTTTCGATGCGGACATGGCCGGGCGGGACTCGTGGTTCGCCGCGCGCCATCCGAATGCCCTCAGCGGCCCCGTGGCCTACTTCTCCGCCGAGTTCGCCATTCACAGCTCGCTGCCCCTGTACGCCGGCGGCCTGGGCATCCTGGCCGGCGACATCTGCAAAGAGGCCAGCGACCTGGGCCTGCCCATGGTCGGCGTGGGGCTGATGTACCCCCAGGGCTACTTCCGCCAGCGCATCTCCATCGACGGATGGCAGGAAGAGGTATACTCGCGGCTGGACTTCGAGCAGGCGCCCCTGCTCCCCGTGTTCTCCCCTGACGGCAAGAGGATTCTGACCAGCGTCCGCCTGGGCGACCGGCGGCTGTTCCTGGCCGCCTGGCAGGTCCGCGTGGGGGCCACCACCCTCTATCTCATCGACACCAACGTGGAGGAGAACTCCCCCTACGACCGCGATCTCTCGGCCCGCCTCTACATCGCCGACCGGGAGGTCCGCATCCAGCAGGAGATCGTCCTGGGGACCGGCGGGGTCCGCATCCTGAGGGCGCTGGGCGTGCACCCGGCCCTCTGGCACGCCAACGAAGGCCATACCGCCTTCATGATGCTGGAGCGCCTGCAGGAGATGATGGCCGCCGGCACTCCCTTCGACCGGGCCCTGGAGCTGGTGCGCTCGACGACCATCTTCACCACTCACACGCCGGTGCCGGCCGGCCATGACGTCTTCTCCATCGAGTCCATAGACCGGTACCTCTCGGACCACTACACCGGGCCGGGCATCAACCGCGACTCCGTCCTCCGGCTGGGCCGGTCCCACTACCAGGACGGGGGCTTCAACATGACAGCCCTGGCCCTGGCCACCAGCGGCCACTGCAACGCGGTGAGCCGGCTGCACGGCGCAGTGGCCCGCAGGATGTGGCAGGGATACTGGCCACAGGCGAAGCGGGAAGACGACGTACCCATAGCCCACGTCACCAACGGCATCCACGTGCCCACATGGGTGGACCCGGAGATGGACCGGCTCTTCCAGAGATACCTGGCCCCCGACTGGATTGACCGGCACGACGAACCGGAGCTGTGGGCCGGCGTGGCCGACATCCCGGATGAGGAGCTGTGGCGGGTGCGCAGCCGGCTGAAGATGAAGCTGGTGAACTTCATCCTGGAGCTGGCGCAGAGGGGATGGTCCAGCCGTGACATGGAGGCCCAGCAGGTGGTGGCCATGGGGGCCCTGCTCCATCCCGAGATACTGACCATCGGCTTCGTCCGCCGCTTCGCCGGCTACAAGAGGCCGGCCCTGATCTTCCAGGACGTAGAGCGCCTGAAGCGCATCGTGGGCAATCCCTGGCACCCGGTCCAGATCATCTTCGCCGGCAAGTCGCATCCGGCCGACTCGCCGTCGAAGTGGTCGCTCCACGGGGTGTGCACCTCGGCTGCCGACCGCGACTTCCAGGGCAAGATCGCCTTCGTGAGCGATCACGACATGCACATGGCCCACTACCTGGTGTCCGGGGTGGACGTGTGGCTGAACAACCCGCGCCGCCTGCAGGAGGCCTGCGGCACCAGCGGCATGAAGGCTTCCCTCAACGGGGTCCCGCACCTGAGCGTGGCCGACGGGTGGTGGCACGAGGCCTACAACGGCTGCAACGGCTGGAGCATCGGGGACGGCGCCCAGCCCGCCAGCCCGGAGGAAGAGGACCGCGTCGATGCGGAGTCGCTGTACCGCCTTCTGGAGCAGGAGATCGTGCCCCTCTACTACGATCGGGACCTCAATGGGATCCCCCACCGCTGGGTCCGGATGGTGAAGGAGGCGATCCGTTCCGTGGTGCCGGCCTACTGCGCCCGCAGGATGCTGAAGGACTACACCAATCAGCTGTACCTGCCCCGGGAGACCGTCCAGTGCGCCGGGGGGCCGCCCGACCGGTCATCCTTACCAAGCCTCTAGGCCGGAGCCCGGGGTATCACCCCCGGACACCCTAGTCCGCCTCTGTCTGAGCTTCCCGCCTGGCCGCGTAGCTGGCCCGCAGCCGCTGTTGCTGGCTGAGTAGCTTCTTGCGCAGCCTGATGTTCTTCGGTGTGACCTCCACCAGCTCGTCGTCGTTGATGAAGTCCAGTGCCTGCTCCAGGCTCATCCTCACGGGCGGGGCCAGCTTGACGGCAATGTCGGAGGTGGACGAGCGGATATTGGTCTGCTTCTTCTCCTTGCACACGTTCACGGGCAGATCATTGCCCCGGGAGTTCAGCCCCACGATCATCCCTTCGTAAACCATGGTGCCCGGGTCAATGAAGGTGACGCCGCGCCCCTGCGCGTTGTTCAGGCCATAGGTGACGGCCACGCCCTCCGCCGCGGCCACCAGGGCCCCGCTGCGGACGGAGGCGATGTCTCCCACCCAGGGTTCGAAGCCGAGAAAGAGGGTGTTCATGATCCCCTCGCCCCTGGTAGCGGTGAGGAACGCGCCGCGAAAGCCGATGAGGCCCCTGGTGGGAATCCGGAAGGCCAGGTGGACACTGCCCCGGCCCTCGTTCCGCATGTCGGTCAGCCGCGCCTGCCTCTTGCTCAGCATCTCCGTCAGGACCCCGACATAGGCGCCGACCGTCTCGATCTCCAGGGATTCCATCGGCTCCAGCACTACGCCGCCATCCAGGCGGGTGATGGCCTCGGGCTTGGAGACCTGAAACTCGTACCCCTCACGCCGCATGGTCTCCACCAGTATGGCCAGGTGCAGCTCCCCCCGTCCCGACACCAGGAACACGTCCGGGCTGTCCGTCTCACTGACCCTCAGGCTGATGTTGGTCTCCAGCTCCTTGAAGAGCCGGTTCCGCAGGTGGCGGGAGGTGCAGTACTGCCCCTCCCGGCCGGCAAAGGGCGAGGTGTTGACCCCAAACGTCATCTTCACGGTGGGCTCACCCACCTTTATGGCCGGCAGGGCCTCGGGGTTGTCCCGGCTGGCCACGGTGTCGCCGATGCTTACCTGGTCAAACCCGGTCACGGCCACTATCTCGCCCGCCAGGGCCCGGTCCACCTCCAGGCGCTCCAGACCCAGGTAGGTGAAGACCTGGTCGATCTCCTGGTAGGATAGGCCGCCTTCGCTGTCCACTATGGCCACCGCGTCGTGCGGGCCCATGCTGCCGCGGCGGATGCGCCCTATGGCGATCTTCCCCTTGTAGTTGTCGTAGTCCAGGTTGGAGACTATCATCTGCAGCGGCCCATCCTCGATGGCGGGGGGAGGCACGCTCTGGAGGATGCACTCGAAAAGGGGCTCCAGGTCCCTGCCTTCCGCTGCGGGGTCCAGGACGGCATAGCCTTCCCGGGCGCTGGCATAGAGCACCGGGAAATCCAGCTGGTCGGCGTTGGTGGCCAGCTCCAGGAAGAGGTCCTGGGTGAGATCGACCACCTCCGCGATCCGGGAGGCCTCCCGGTCGATCTTGTTGATGACCACGATAGGCGCCAGCCCCCGATTCAGGGCCTGGCGCAGCACGAACTTGGTCTGCGGCATGGGCCCTTCCACGGAGTCCACCAGGAGGAGGCAGCCGTCGGCCATGTTCAGCACCCTCTCCACCTCTCCGCTGAAGTCCGCGTGCCCGGGCGTGTCGATGATGTTGATCTTGACGCCGCGGTAGAAGATGGCGGTGTTCTTGGCCAGGATGGTGATCCCCTTCTCCCGCTCCAGCGGGTTGCGGTCCATGATGAGATCCCCCACCTGCTCGTTGTCCCGGAAGACCTTGCTCTGCTTGAGCATGGCGTCTACCAGGCTGGTCTTGCCGTGGTCCACGTGGGCAATGATGGCCACGTTGCGGATATCGGTGCGGCGGTGCTGGGCCAATCTACCTCCGGTTAACACCCCTGGCTAGTCCACTCTCTTGGGGAACAGTCTCGACCTCCGCATCCACCAGTAGCTCAGGAAGGTGGCCACCACCGTGGACCCGATCAGCAGAGCCACGTACCACCCTATGTCGTTGGGCTCCATGTTAAACGCAGAGCTGCTGAAGATGGTGGCCAGGGTGTTGGGCACCAGCACAGCCGTGCCCATCACCGTGAGGTAGGTCATGATCAGGGCCAGCCGGTTGTTCATCACCTGGAGCTGGTTGTTGTAGATGCTCTGCAGCACCTCCAGCCCCGAGGCCAGGACCTCCGACAGGTGCTCCGCCAGGCCGATCTGCCGGTTGACGTCCTCGGCCAGCAGGGTCAGGCGGTACAGCAGCTTGGCGTTGTCCGTCATCAGCTCGGCGTCCCCGTACCTGAGGGCGTGCAGCACGTCATTGGTCTCCCAGAGAGCGTCCAGGTAGGTGATCAGCGCGTGCTTCATGTCGAAGATCTTCGGCCCCAGCTCCTGGCGCGGCGTCCTGTGATCGGTCATGTCCTTGTTCAGCGCCTCCCCCAGCACCTCCACCTGCCGCAGGTGCTCGAAGTTCCTCTCGTTGGTCTCATCGATGAGGCGCAGCAGCAGGTGGGTCACCCGGTCCTCCTGGGGTATGTCCAGCCGGATCTTGCGGATGAAGGTGTCGGCGTACCTCCTCAGGCGGTGGAACCGGCGGTCCACGTTGAGGGGATGCACGGTGAAGATGAAGCTCTGGCGCACCAGTATGAGCAGGGGATAGGGTTCCACCTGGAAGCCGCGCACCTGGACCGAAGGCAGCCGCATCCCCATCTCGGTGTCGAAGTCCTGGTAGGTGGTCCTGGAATCAACGGTGAGCGACGAGACCAGGGCCTCGCTGAACCCCATTCGGAAGGCGGCCACAGGGGTGTCCCGGTCGTAGTTGTCGGTCCAGTAGTCCACCCAGGCGATGGCCGACTTGCTCAGGGTGTCCGCCAACGGCGCCGGGGTATCGGAGTCACCCTTGAATATGCTGCCATCCCGGGCCACCGCCACGCAGAACCACTGCTTGGGGTATCCCTCGGATGGGGGAACCGCGACTACGTCGGGCTTGCCGTTGGCATCCATCTCGGTCATCAACCCATCCTTTCCAGCCCGGTCCGCGCTGCGGTGCGGACTCCCCTGCGTAGCAAGTATAGCACCGGGCAGGCAATAATCCTATTGCGCGACGGAGCGCCGGAGCCAGTATGCCAGGGCTCCGGCCACCAGAGCGGCAGCGATGCCGAAGGCAATGCCGGGGTACGCGGGCGCGGTGTAGGTATCGCCGAATACCCGGAACCCGGGATCATGAGGATTGTCGGCGTGGTCCCCGCTGGCGTCGAAGATGCCGTCCCGGTCGGCATCGAAGATGATGTCGTACTGACCGATAACGAGCTCATTCGACCACACCAGTGTGTTGCTCAGCCGGCCGAAGGCATCCACCGGAAGCGTGTTCACCCCATCGCCGGACTCGTCCGCCGGGATGGCCATGCCGTCAGTCCAGTCATCCTCGGGAACGATACGGACATCGACGTTGCTGCCGGGGTAGAATCCCCCGCCGCTGCAGTAGACATCCGTCCTGTAGTGGTAGCTCCGCTTCTCGGTGCCCCCGGCATCGGTCGGCCGCCCCTCGGGCACCCCGCCCACGGCATACCCGATCCGGTACGACGACCCGGTCCTGCCGGAGAACCACATCTTGTAGAGGTCGCCCTCCTGCAGGACGCAGGGGGTGTAGGTCCGCACACTGCGCCACGCCGGAACGCCCGGATCGCTGACATGCATGATGTGATCCGCCACCCTGGTCCAGGCCAGGCCGTCGGCGGAGTGGGCATAGCCGATGCCCTCATGGCTGGCGCCGATGCCGCCGCCGTACCACAGGTGGTAGTCTGTCCCGTCCTTGATCACCGACCAGGCAAAGGCGTACTGCCCATCCCAGATCGTCGACCCGCCGGAGGCGTTCAGCACCGGCGCGTTGCCGTATCTCGACCAGTAGACGCCGTCTGCGGACACGGCCAGCATGGTGGCCTCCTGGACGCCGGTGAGCCAATAACGGGTGTAGCCATCGTAGTACATGACATAGCGGTTGCCCATGGGGTCAGCCGTGTTCAGCGCGGCATACCCGGATGGATTGTAGAGGACCGCGCCCGGACCGTAGCTGCCATAGCGCCACCGGTACGCGGGGTCCGACGTGTCGTCCGTTCGGAGCAGCCCCGCCGCCGGGTCCTGTCCGATGACGGTATCACCGGACCAGGACAGGCCGTCAGCCGAGACCGCCGTCCGGAAGCAGTTGTCGCTGAACGGCCATGACACGCCGTCCCCGTACCACATCCTGTAGCTCGGGGAAGCATCGGTGCCGGCGTTGACCACGACGGTGTGGGACGGCTGCCCGCTCACCAACCCCGTCACCGCGACCGGCGCGGACCAGGTCAGGCCGTCGCCGGAGGTCGTGTGTCGCACCTGATACAGACCGGCCACCGTGGCGTCCGTGTACCACATGTGATAGGCCCCCCCCACCATAATGACCGAGGGGTAGTAGGCCCGGTTGACGCCGGAAAACGTGGGGTTGCCGGGGTACTCCGTCCAAACGCAGTCAAAGAGGGACTCCGCCAGGGCAGGAGAGGCCGGCATCAGCGAGCAGACGGCCATCCCCAGCGCGAACACGGCCGCCATCACCCGCCACAGACGCGGCGGCGACGGATGATGCGCAGCACAGCCCAGACAGGCCAGCAGCAACACACTCACACCTCGAGTTCGGCGCAGAGGCTAGCACGCAGGCCTCTTCCTGTCAATGGCCCTGGCCAGCTCACCATCGCTCTCACCAGGGCGGGCATGGCTGCTTCAACACCAGCGTCACCGAAACCGCCGGCGTCGACAACCGGGGGTGTCTGTTTTGCCCGTCTTCAAGGCCTGCGCTATAATAGCTCCAATCGTCTTTGGGGACGATAATTCTGCAGCGGTCCCAGCCTGGGGGGGGACTGGAAAGGAATCGTCAGTGGCAAAGGCAGCTGTGGAGACACGAAAGGCTTTCACGCCGGGGAAGATCGCCGGCCTGACGCTGCGCAACCGGACCATCAGGGCCGGCTGCTTCGAGGGCATGTGCGAGAAGGGCAACTGCACCGACCTGCTGATCGAGCATCACCGGGCAGTGGCCGCCGGGGGCATCGGCATGACCACCGTGTCCTATGTCTCGGTGTCGGAGTCGGCCCGCGCTTACGGGCATGAGATGTGGATGCGCCGGGAGATCCTGCCCGACCTGCAACGGCTGACGAGCGCGGTGCACAAGGAGGGCGCCGCCGCCTCGGTTCAGCTGGGGCACTGCGGCTACTTCGCCAGCAAGCACGATACCGGTTTCCAGCCCGTGGGCGCCTCGCGCCGGTTCAACCTGTTCCGCATCAGCTTCCCCAAGCCCATGACCGAGGACGACATCAAGAAGGTGACGCAGGACTTCGCCAACGCCGCCCTCCTGGCCCGGGAGGCCGGTTTCGACGCCGTCGAGGTCCACTCCGGGCACGGCTACCTGCTCAGCCAGTTCCTGTCGCCGTACACCAACAAGCGGAAGGACATCTACGGCGGCTCCCTGGAGAACCGGATGCGCTTCCCCGCCGGCGTGGTTCGGGCCGTGAGACAGGCCATGGGCCCGGACTTCCCCGTCATGGTCAAGATGAACGTGACCGACGGCATCAAGGGCGGCATCGAGATCGACGATGCCGTGGCCATCGCCCGGCGCTTCGAGGCCGAAGGCGCCAGCGGCCTAGTCCCCAGCTGCGGGTTCACCTCCAAGACCCCCTTCATGATGATGCGCGGGAACCGCCCCATCCTGGAGTTCGCCGCCGCCGACAAGGATTTCATCCGCCGTTTCGGGCTGCTCTTCTTCGGCAATATCATTGTCCAGGAGTTCACCTACAAGAACCTCTTCCTGATGCAGGAAGCCCTCAAGATCGCCAAGGCGGTCAAGATACCGGTGGCCCTGGTCGGAGGCATCTGCTCCGTGAACGACCTGGAGACGGCCATGAACGCCGGCTTCGAGTTCGTGGAGCTCGGTCGGGCCACCATCCGGGACCCGGACATCGTGAACAAGTGGCAGAAGGCGGAGGTCATGGCCGCGGACTGCGACCACTGCAACCGCTGCGTGGCCGTCATGAACGGCGGGCCGGTCTACTGCGTCTGCAACAAGAAGGGCCATCTGAAGAGGCGGATCGGCTCCAAGGGCATCGACGCATCCAAGTACCGCGCCTCCGCGCTCATCTAGGGCCGGGCACGGCCCCACCCCGGGCCGGCTGAAGCGCGATTGTCAGGCCAATCATAGAGGCGGGTCAGAGACCCGCCTCTATCCATCCTTCCAGAAGGCCACCCCCAGCACGCCCGGTCCGGCGTGCACCCCCATGATGGGCGTGAACTCGGTGAGGTAGCTCTCGGCGCACCGGAACCGGCGCTCGATCTCGTCCTTCAGCTTCTCCCCCTCCCGCGGTTCGTCCGCGTGGTGCACCAGCACGTGGACCCGGGACTCGCCCATCCGCTGGGCCATGGTCTGCAGCATGACCTCCACCGCCTTCGCCCTGCTCCTGGGGCGGGCGAAGGGCGCCGTCTCGCCGACGGAGGTCGAGTGCTCCAGGACCGGCTTCACGTTGAGGACCGCACCCGCCCAGGCGGCCGCCCGGGCGATGCGCCCGGTGCGGGCCAGGTACTGCAGGGTATCCACCATGGCCAGGAAGTTCATCCGGGCCCCGGTCCGGCGGGCAGCTTCGCATACCTCCTTGAGGCCGGCCCCCCCGTCCGCCGCCCGGGCTGCCTCCAGCACCATGAAGCCCAGGGCACCGGCCACGGCCCGGCTGTCGATGACCTCTATCGGCGTCTGCGGCAGCACGTCCCGGGCCAGCTGGCGGCCCAGGGCCGCTGCCTCGCAGGTCTTGCTCTGCAGCCCGGTCAGGGTGATGCACACGATGGCCTCAGCCTCGCGGCCCACCTCTGCGTAGGTATGGGCGAAATCGTCGGGGGTGGGCACCGAAGTGGTGGGCAGGTCGCCTCCCTGGCGCATGATCCGGTAGACCTCACCAGGGGTAATGTCGAGGCCGTCCCGGAAGGTCTTGCCCCCGACCACTATCAGGAGGGGCACCACCCGGATGGAATGCCGGTCCAGGAGCTCGGCCGGCAGGCAGCAGGTGCTGTCGGTGATGACCGCGACCTTCCTCATGACCTCTCCCCACCCGCCCCTATCTGCGGGCGACCGCCCGCCGGCCCAGGATCTCCTGCTTCAGGTACCACCGCTGCACCACCTCGGCCACCTCGGCCGGGTCGTCGGACAGCCGCAGCAGGTGGAAGTCATCATCGTCGATGAAGGACCGGGGCAGAACGGTGCTCCGCAGCCACTCCAGCAGCCCGTTCCAGAAGGGGCTGCCGAAGAGGATCACCGGGAAGGGCCGGATCTTGCGCGTCTGCATGAGGGTCAGCACCTCGCTGAGCTCATCGAGGGTGCCCAGGCCGCCCGGCATGATCACGAAGGCGGTGGCGTACTTGACCAGCATCACCTTGCGCACGAAGAAATGGTTGAAGGTGATGACCTTGTTGGCGTAGATGTTGCACGCCTGTTCCGCGGGCAGAATGATGTTGAGGCCGACGGAGAGGACCCCCGCCTCCCGGGCCCCCTTGTTGGCCGCCTCCATCACCCCCGGCCCGCCGCCGGTGATGATGTTGAAGCTCATCTCCCCCAGGCGCCGGGCTATCTCGACCGTCTGGTTGAAGAACGGGTCATCATAGGCCAGACGGGCGGACCCGTAGATGGTCACGGCCGGCTCGACGCCGGAGAGCTTGTCGAAGCCCTCCACCAGCTCGCCCATGATGCGGAACATGCGCCACGATTCTTCCTTGGCGTAGTCGTTGATCTCGTATCCCTGCGGCATACCACTCTCCTTAGCGCCGAGTGCGGTCTATTATAGCCTCAGGAGCCACGGGCGCGCACCAGCCGCCGACGGGCGTCACTGCCACGGGTAGTGGCCGCGCCGCTTCCCGCTCCACCCGTCCGGCCCTTCCCGGCGGATGAGCTCCAGGTGGTGCTCCAGGTTCGGGTGGAACCGCAGCAGCGGGGCGAGCAGCCGGCAGGTCCCGCGCTCAGCGCAGTCCCAGCAGCCCCCCAGCCCCCGCGCCAGGACACAGTCGCGCACGGAGCAGGCGACCTTGCCACCCCCGGCCCGGCACGGCGCCCGGCACTCCAGCCCCCGAACAGCCCGGAGGACCTTCAGAAAGGCCGGGTAGTCCGCGAACGCGGCGTCGGCCGGGGTCTTCAGCCTGGCGTACTCCTCAAGACGGACCCGGGCCAGCTCGCTCTCCAGCTCCCGCGCCAGATCGAACAGCCGGCGGTCCGACGGGATGCAGTCGCGGCAGTACAGGCCGCAGTAGGCGGTGCAGGTGCGTTCGTCCTCCATCCGCTCAGTCCCCCTTCAAGGCATCTACTTCCAGGCGCACCATGTCGAAACGGACGCTGCCGTCGGCCTCCGGCGGCTTGACCCGGGCATGCGCCGCCACGACCTCGGCGATGAAGCTCTCACGCAGGGACTCCGGCACTCTCTGGGTGTAGGGCAGCCAGGTGGTGCGCAGCCACGCAGCGAAGTCACTGCCGCCGTGGTGCCGCATCTCCCTGGGGACCAGCTCCAGCCGCAGGACCCTGAAGCCCCGGGATTCCAGCCAGGGCCGGTACTCCTCCGGCCCGTAGAAGCCGTACGGAAAGTCGAACCCCTCGAAGTGGCCCGCCCATCGGGGCAGCCGCAGGACCTCTTCCATCGCAGCGAGGACGGTGGCCGCATTCCCCCGGCCGCCCATCTGCAGCAGCACCCGGCCCCCCGGCTTCAGGCACCTTCTGACGCCGCTCAGAACAGGCTGGTGGTCCTTCACCCAGTGCAGGCAGGCACTGGAAAAGACGGCGTCAAACTCACCGGTGAAGTCGATCTCCCTGGCATCCTTCAGCAGGAACCCCAGGTTCGGGCAGCGGTCCGGAGGGTATTGTCGCGACGCCAGCTCCACCATGTCCTCTGAGCTGTCGATCCCCAGGGCAAAGCCCCGCGGCGCCATCCGGGCAATGGCAGCCGTGATCTCCCCGTCGCCGCAGCCGATGTCGAGCACGCGCTCGCCCCCCTGCAGCTCCAGCCGCGCCAGCAACTCCAGGGCCCATCGCTTCTGGTTGGACGAGCTGTCGCGGTACTCCCGGGCGTCCCACTGGTACATATGCCGCTGACTCCCTGCCTATTCTGGCCCATCCGGCCGGCCCCGGCAAGTGCCGCGTGGCCCCGAGCGATATAATGGGGCATCTTCACCCGGTAGATGCGAAGGAGGGCAGACCATGGCCAAAGTAGCGCTGGGACCCCAGACCCTGATCTATCCCATGCCCGCGATGCTGGTGGGGGCCGACGTGGACGGGCGCCCGAACTTCATGACCGTCGCCTGGGGCGGTATCGCCTGCGGAGACCCCCCGATGGTCTCGGTGGCCATCCGCCACGGCCGGCACACGCTCAAGGGCATCGAGCAAAACCAGGCGTTCTCCGTCAACATCCCGGCGGCGGCGCAGGTGAAGGAGACCGACTACTGCGGCACCGTCTCCGGAGCCCGGGCCGACAAGGCCCGCGACTGCCGCTTTCGGGTGTTCTACGGACAGGCGGCCCGCGCCCCGCTCATCGAGCAGTGCCCCGTCAACCTGGAGTGCAGCGTCGACCGGGCCCTTGACCTGGGCAGCCACAGCCTGCTGATCGGCCGGATCGTCCAGACACACGTCTCGGAGGAGTGCCTGACGGACGGGCAACCGGACGTCGAGAAGATCCAGCCCCTGATCTACGTCACCTCCCCTGCCGCCCGATACCAGGCGCTGGGCCAGGTCCTCGGGAAGGCCTGGAGCGTGGGACGGCACCTCAAGTGACGGGCCGGCAGCCGCGCCTTCCGCAGAGAGGCCCACAGTGGTGATTTCGTGCTTCTCCCCTCTTGACAAAGCGTGAACCTTGTGCCTATTATTCGCACAGTGTACTCGTGAGCACGATTGAGCGAGCGGGACCTCGATCATCTTAGAGGAGGAAAACGATGCCACAAGCCTACTGCGTCAAGTGCAAGAAGAAGGTCGAAATCAAGGGCGCCAAGCAGGTGACCCTTAAGAACAAACGGCCTGCGGTCAGCGGCTCCTGCCCATCCTGCGGGACCAAGGTTTTCCGGATCGGCAGGTCCTAGCCTTTCTTGCCGTGCACAGCACGCTTGGCGGAGGTGACCGGGCCGGCCTCCCTCGCCGCGCGGACGCAGCGTGTCGTCCCCTGGTGCTGTCTTCTGTCTGGCATCAAGAGTCGATAGGCAGCGAAGCGCCGGCGGGCTCAGGGCGAGGCTGCTTTGCTGCCTGAACTCGAATACCCCATCATTACTGTGTCATACGGCCGCGCTTGCGGCCGGTGGTTGGTGATAGCGACCATCGGAAGTCGTGTTTAACACACGCATGTTTCAGTCGTTGTCGACCGTCTCTCTCATTATCGCGGTATCACCGGCCCCGCGGCAGAGGGCCGGATGCAGAAGGAGGAGGTTATCATGGCAGATAGCGTGTACAAGGTGATAGAGCTCGTGGGTACCAGCACGGAGTCCTGGGAGAAGGCCGCCCAGGTTGCTGTCGATCAGGCGTCGAGGAGCCTGCGTGACCTGCGCATCGCCGAGGTTGTTGAGATGGACATCCAGATCGACGATGGGAAGGTGCGGGCCTACCGTACCAAGATCAAGCTCTCGTTCAAGTACGAGAAGGAGGACTAGCACCCGGCGGCGACCATGGGACCCGCCTGGCCCGGTCAACCAAGCCGGCAAGCGCAGAGAGCCCGCTGACGCCGGCGGGCTCTCGAGCCGATCAAGCGGCAGACAGGTTCAAGGAGCAACGATGGCCAAGTACGTGCGCTGGATCACACACAAGGGCAAAGAGATACTCTTCATGGACACCCCGCGGGTCAGCGGGGAAGAGGGCATTGTGGCCTGGGAAGAGATGAGGCAGGAGATACGGAAGAGGCCGGATGTCCGCCTGATACTGATCGACACGACTGACATCACGCTGGAGACCAAGACCATGACCAAGGCCAAAGAGGTAGCCGCCGCGGTGAAGAGCCATCCGGACACCCGGCTGGCCTTCGTGGGCATGACCGCGCTGCAGAAATCGACGGCGCAGCTCATCGCCAGGGGCCTCGGCCTGGAGGCGCATTTCTGCAAGACGCTGGAGGAGGGCAAGGACTGGCTGGTGGCGGAGGCCGATAACCGGGAGTAGGGGACGCCCTGCTCTTCTCCAGGGGATCGCGCTTCTTCAACAACGTCGACGAGGCCAGGGAGCAAGGCAAACGACGGCGGTAGCCGGCTGAGATCTGGAAGCACGGAGGCGCAACATGGCAAAGTACGTGCAATGGACGACCCACAAAGGAAAGAGTATCCTCTTCGTCAACTGCGCCGGCCTCAAGGAGGCGGAGTATCTCAAGGCCCTGCAGGAGTTCCAGCAGGCCATGCTCCAGGAGCGCTCGGCCCCCCTGGTCCTGATAGATTTGACCCGGACGCAGATCACCACCGCCACCATGAACCGGGCCAAGGAGCTGACCTCCGCCGCCCAAGCCGCCGGAGTGCCCTTCGGCCCCAATGCGGTGGTGGGGATGAGCAAGGTGATGAAGTCCGTGGCCACCCTGTCCGCCAGGCAGACCCATTTCGCCGACACCGTCGAGGAAGGCAAGGAGTGGCTGGTCCTGCAGGACGAGAAGCGCTCCTAGCACGGCCCTGGCGGGCGCCCCGCTCACGGCACCTCGGCAGCGGTCAATCTGAGGCAAGGGAGGTTGCTCCATGGGGAAGCGAGTCCAGTGGATCACGCACCAGGGCACCAGGATCCTGTACATGGATGCCAGAGACCTGCCCGAGGCAGAGTACATCGAGGCCCAGGAGGACCTGAAACAGGAGCTCCTCAGGGACCGCTCCAGCCCCCCGGTCCTGGTGGAGCTCTCGGCCAAGAACACCGCCATGACTCCGGCCACCACCGCCAAGTCCAGGGAGCTCGCCGCCGCCACCAAGGCCGCCAAGATCCCGGATGGGCCGACCGCCATTGTGGGACTGACCGGGCTGGAGAAGGCCGTGGCCCAGCTCTTCGGGAGAGGATCGCGCTTCTTCGACGGGCTTGACGAAGCGAAGGACTGGCTGGTCAAGGAGCAGAGCAAGCGCCAGAAAAAGTAGACCGCTCCATGTACCATGACTTCGCCGCGTTCTACGCCGAGGGAGGCTGGCCCCGCTACAGCGCCCAGATGGTGAGGATGCTGCCGGCAGTCCTGGAGAGGTTAGGCCTCTGGCCGAGGAGGATACTGGACCTGGCCTGCGGCGACGGGACGTTCGCGCTGGCCATGGCCAGGAGGGGCCTGCGGGTTACCGGCGTCGACGCCTCCCGGCGGATGCTGGACATCGCCCGGGAGCGGGCGGAGGCTGAGGGCGTAGCCGTGAGGTTTCTGCAGCAGGACATGCGCTCCCTCCGCCTGCGGGGCAGGTTCGACCTGGTCACCTGCTGGTTCGACAGCCTGAACTACCTCATGGAGGCCGAGGACCTGGCCCGCACCTTCTCCGGGGTATCCCGCCTTCTCGGTGACAACGGCGTCTTCATCTTCGACATGAACACCATCCACGGCCTGGCCGTCGAATGGGTCCGGGAGCCCGGACAGGTTCATGTGGACACCGGCGATGCCTTCCTCGCCTCTGTCCCGCAGTATGATGCCGGCACCAGGATCGCCAGCCTGCACCTCACCGGCTTCCGCCGCAAGGGGGACTCATGGGTGAGAATGGACGAGGTGCACCGGGAGCGGGGCTACACCCTGACACAGGTCCGGCGGTGCCTGGCCGGAGCGCAGCTGCGGGAGATGGCCTGCTGGGCCAGCCTGGAGCGGATGGACCGGCCGGGGCGCAGCTCAGCGCGGGTCTACTTCGTCGCCGGCCGGAGGAGGCCCCGGACCGCCACCAGTGCCTCCAGCCGGCAGTCGCGCGACCGCGCGTAGACCGGCGGCCCGCACCCGGACACGTTGGCCTCCCCGGCGGGGCACGTGCTAATATAGAGCGACACAAATCTAACAGGGGGAGGGAGTATCAAACGTGGCTAAGAAGACCATCGCTCAGATTTTCGACCTGACCGGCAAGGGGGCCATCGTGACGGGCGGCGCCATGGGCATAGGCCGGGCCATCGTCATGCGACTGGCGGAGGCCGGCGCTTCGGTGATGATCGTGGATATCGACATGGACGCGGCCAATAAGGTGGTGCAGCGGGTCGGAGAGAAGGGCGGCAAGGCGCAGGCCGTCAAGGCTGACATCCGCAGCCTGGCGGACGCCAAGCGGGTGGCCGAGGCCACGGTGCAGGCCTTCGGCAGCCTGGACATACTGGTCAACAACGCCGGCATATACCCCATCTCCAAGGCCCTGGATACCTCCGAGGAGCTCTGGGACCGGGTGCTGGATATCAACCTCAAGGGCACGTTCTTCTTCTGCCAGGCAGCGGCACGCGAGATGGTCAAGGCCGGCCATGGCGGCCGGATCATCAACCTGGCCTCCATCGACGCGGTGCACCCCATGGGCGATGTCTCGCACTACAATGCCTCCAAGGGCGGAGTCCTTTCCCTGACCAAGGCCCTGGCGCTGGAGTGGGCGCCGCAGGGCATCATCGTCAATGCCATCGCGCCGGGCAGCATCTGGACCCCCGGCTCGGAGAAGATCCGCGAGCAGCAGGAAGCCGCGGGCAAGGACCCCCTGGAGATGCTCAAGAAGTTCCAGACCCGGTGGCCCATGGGCCGGCCCGGGGAGCCGGACGATATCGCCAAGGTGGTCCTGTTCTACGCCAGCGAAGCGGTGAACTACGTCACCGGCACCATGCTGGTGGTGGACGGCGGGTACCTGCTTTCCTGAGGCCGGGGCGGGCCACCTGCGCGTCCAGCCCGGACCCGGCGTCCGGCCCTGGAGAAGGCATGCGGTGAGATCAAGGGGGGGGAAGACCATTGAAGTGCCCGAGCTGCCACAGCCAGATGGTTGAGAAGCTGGAAGAGACCTGGAAGGGCCCGGTCTACTACGACGTCTGCGGCAGCTGTCGGGCCATGTGGTTCGACATGGGCGAGCTGGACGCCATGGGGACTCCGGTGTACCAGGGCATCGAGGCCATGGCGCGCCTGGGCAGAGCCGAGGGCGCCGCAGAGCCAACGCGCGGATGCCCGAGGTGCGATCGATGGATGGACAAGGTGTCCTTTCTGGACCTCGGCCGGATTCCCCCGGACTACTGCCCGAAGTGCCACGGCTTCTGGCTGGACGCCGGAGAGATCGGTGAGATTCGCCAGGAGCTCGAGAGAGTCCGGCTCCAGAAGGCCCGGGAATACGACCCGGCCCTCTCCTTCGTTGAGGCGCTTCTCTACTGCCTGCGGCCCTGGTAGCCGGGGCGCATGATGCGCCCGTGACGCTCGCTGCGTCCGGAGTCGAAGCGGGCAACTCGATCGGCGGGAGGCTCAACGTGTTCAAACCGGATCAGTGCGACCTCTGCGGCGACTGCCTGACGAAGTGCCCGTGGCTCCAGGCGGACCAGGAGCAGGCCGTCGCCTGGATGAAGGCCATGATGGCCGGGCAGGAGACGCCGGCGCTGCGCCAGTGCATCACCTGCTACGCCTGCAACGAGGTCTGCCCCCGCAGGGCCAATCCCTTCGACCTCATCGCCGCGCTGCAGGAGAGGTTCGACTCCTTCAAGAGCCGGGAAGCGGCAGCCTCCCAGGAGGCCGGCTACACCTTCACCAAGGCCCTGTCGGGCTATCCCCGGGCCGACAGGGTGATGACCGCCTGCCTCTTTGAGAAGACCCATCCCCACCTGATGCAGGGTGGTCTGTATGACCTGCCGCGCGTGGGCGGAAAGCCCTACTTCTGCTGGATGCTATTCAGCCACTGGGGCCAAAACAGCCTGCAGAGGAAGCATGCCGGAGAGATGGTGGAGCGGCTGGCCCTGACGGGCGCCACGGAGGTTGTCTGCTTCCACGACGATTGCTACGCCATGCTGGCCAGGCTGGCCCCGGACTACGGGATCGAGGTCCCTTTCCGCCCGGTCCACCTCTCGGAGCACCTGGTGGGCCGCCTGCGGGAGCAGCGCGGGCGCATCAGGCCCCTCGGCATCAGCATCGCGTACCAGCGGCCCTGCGCCTCCCGCCACACGCCCGAGAAGGAGCACTTCGTGGATGAGCTGTTCCAGATGGCGGGCGTGCGCCGAGTGCCTAGGACCTTCGACCGGGAGAACGCCCTCTGCTGCGCCAGCATCAAGCTGCTGCTGGGCAACGGTGATCCCCGGCCCGACCAGGAGAAGAACGTCAGGGACGCCATAGCCGCCGGGGCCCAGGCCATGGTCTGCCTGTGCCCCATGTGCCTGGACGGATTGGCCGCGGTGGCTGCAGAGTACCGCCTGCCCCTCATATTCCTGGGGGACATCGCCCGCATGGCCCTGGGGGAGATCCCCCCACCCGATCTGTCCGGCTCAGCCATCGCGACGGAGTGATGGAGGCCGGTGAAGTGCGCCCCCCCCGCCCGCCGGCTCAAAGCCGGATGCGCGGATCGG